>JAOAHY010000002.1:0-65367 GCA_026414995.1 Caldisericia bacterium
GTGGAGATACTTGCCGCGTGCGCAGCTGGCCGTGAGGGTCGTTGACAATTATGGCGGTAATGCTATCTTTATGGCCGGCTTGCTCCTCAATCAGCGACAAGCGTGTCAGCTTTGGGAAAACGGTTCCGCGATAGCTCAACGGTAGAGCGGGTGGCTGTTAACCACTAGGTTGCAGGTTCGAATCCTGCCCGAGGAGCCAGTTTTTATTTATACAAATATTATATTTGTATATAATTTGTTAATAATTTATTTATCTCCAGTAGCAATGAATATACTAATTTCTACATCTTGATTATTTTGTTCTGATTTTGTACAACAATTTTCACCTAAACAATCAATATAAAAATTCAAATTGATGTTCATCTAAATCAGTAATTAATATTTTTCCTCCTCTCTTTAAAACTCTTGTTATTTCTTTAATCTTATTGAAATTGATTCTACATGAAGTAAATACATGTTAGCAAAAATAAAATCTAAAGTTTCATCTTTTATTTGTAATATTTCGGATGTTGCAATAAGATAATCAATTGAATTAAAATTTTTAAACTTCTTTTTCATTTCATTTATCATTGCTTCAGATTGATCAAAAGCAAGAACTCTCTTAACCTCTTTGGAAAAAATTTATGTTATAAACCTGTCCCTGATCCAATATCTGCTGCTAATATCCCATGTTCAATATTGGCAACTGCAGTTGCTTTTTCTCTAACTGTTTAAGAAAAAAACCTTTTCGCAATATATCCCAATATTTGTCTATTTTATCAAAATACTCTTTACTTTCCTTAACTAAACTTATTTTTCTTAATAATTTATATCATATTTATCATATTAATCTTGATTCCAAAATTCTTTATAAAATATTTTTTGCCCCTTTTAATTATTTCATGTCCTTCTTGTTTCAGAAGTTCAATTTGTTTATCAATGCCAATTAAAAATTTTTCATTTAAACTTCCATCATTTTTTATAGTTCTCCAAAAGGGTAAATAATCTTGAGTTTCAATTGACGCATTTGCTGATACAACAACAAATATACCAGTTGTTAATGTACAACAATATTTTGTATTATATTTATTAGCAAGAATCTCACATATTCTATTCAAAGTAATTAATTTTCCTTCAGGAACCTTTTTCATTATTTCATATACATCAATTGCTGGCGCTAGAACAACAGAATCTCCTTGTTTAGCACCTAATTTTTTAAGTGCTTTGCTACATGGAAATCTCTCTTCAAAATAAATTATCTTTGGAAATTTTTTATTTTCATGTAATTTTTCATTCCATGATTTTCTTTTATATGTCATATTTACCTCCAAAAAATTATAATTAAATAATATAATTTTTTTATGGATTTTAGTAGTATTAAAATAATTAAAAGCAAAAGAAAGAGCTTTTGTATAGAAATTCTTGATACAAAAGAAATTGTTTTAAGAGTTCCATTAAAAACAAAAGGTGAGGAGATAATAAATTTTCTTTTTAAACATAAAAATTGGATTGAAAGGAAATTAAAAATAATTAAAGAAAGAGAAGATAATTATAAAGAGAAAAAATTTATAGATAAAGAAAAATTTCTTTTTTTAGGAAATTTTTATGAATTAAAACTTGTTGAAAAACAAAGAAGTTCACTTTTATTTGATAATGGATTTTATCTAAAAATATCAAAAAAGTTGAAGGCAAAAGAGCTTTTTATGAAATTTTATAAACAAAGGGCAAAAGAGATAATTTATGAAAGAGTAAAATTTTATGCAGATAAATATGGATTTAAATATAATAAAATAAAAATTACAAGTGCAAATAAAAGATGGGGTTCCTGTGGTGCAAAAGGAAATCTAAATTTCTCTTATAGAATTATTATGGCTCCATTAGAAATAGTTGATTATATTGTTGTTCATGAATTGGTACATACAAAATATAGAAACCATAAAAAAATTTTTTATGAAGAAGTTTCAAAAATCTTACCAGATTATAAAAACATGGAAAATTGGCTAAAAGAAAATGGTTATAGGTTAAAAATATAGACATTTGAAACTTTTTATCAAATTTAAAGTTTAGTTAAATAGAGGAGGTAAGGTATGAGTAAGAAGCTTTTAATTATAACATTAATTTTAACAATATTAGTTATAGGTTCAATAACATTATATTTTAAAATTAGGAATGCTGAACAGGGAGATTTTGAAAATGGAGAAATTATAATGAAAGGTACTATAAAATATATTGACCTTGAGGGTGGTTTTTATGGAATAGTTGGAGATAATGGTAAAAATTATTTACCTATTAACCTTTCACAAGAATTTAAAATAAATGGACTAAGAGTTAAATTTGAGGGGAAAATAAGGAATGATGTAATGACAATTTATATGTGGGGTACACCAATCGAAATAATAAAAATAGAAATAATTAAATAAATTTCAAGTTGACATAATATATTTCTTTTTATATATTTAATTTTATTATGATAAGGAAGATTCCGAGGTGCATGAGCACACAACATCCTGATAATGTTAATCCACCATTTTTTGCAGAAAATTCAGAAATGGGTGGAGAAGATGAGATAAAAGAGGCCTATTATGTTTTTTCACATCTTGGATGTGATGAACAAATGTGGGATTCAGAAGGAAAAGAAGTTGATAATTTTGTAGTTAAAAAACTTTTATCAAAATATGAAAACTATTTTAAAGAAAAGATTTTAGGAAAAGATGTTTTTATAACTTTAAGAGTTCCTAATCCAGAAATAGAAAAGGCTGAGTCAAAAATTTTGATAGAAACACTTGAAAGTATTCCAAGATCATTTGACGCAAATAAATTATTTTACAATTCTGAAGAACCTCCTATTTTTGAAGTTATTCTTCCTATGACTTCTAATTCAGAGAGTTTAAATAGAATTTATTATTATTATAAAAATTTTGTTGTTGGTAAGGAAAAATATTGTCTTTATGATGGTGATATAAAAGTTTGTGAATGGATAGGAGAAATAAATCCTAAGGAAATTAATGTAATTCCTCTATTTGAAGACATTGAACAAATGTTAAATTCTCATTTAATTCTTAAAGAATATTTAAAAGATAAAAAAATAAATTATCAAAGAGTATTTCTTGCAAGGTCTGATCCAGCTTTAAATTATGGATTAATTAGCGCTGTATTAATTAATAAAATAGCTTTAAAAAAGTTATTTGAATTATCTAAAGAACTTGATATAAAGATTTATCCAATTTTAGGAACAGGACCTTCTCCATTCAGAGGAAACTTAAATCCTGATAGAGTAAAAGAGGTTTTAAATGAATACAAAGGAGTTTATACATTTACAATACAATCTTCTTTTAAATACGACCATCCACCAGAAAAAGTAAGAGATGCAATAAATGAGATTAAAACAAGTATTTGTTCTGAACCAGAAAATATAGATGAAGAGAAGATTTTTGAAGTTGTAAAAAATTATTCAAATGAATATCAAAAACAATTAATAGAGTTAGCACCAGTTATAAATTTAATATCTAAATATGTTCCAAAAAGAAGAAAAAGAAAACTACATATTGGACTGTTTGGATACTCAAGAGAAAAATTTGGTGTTAAACTTCCAAGGGCTATACCATTTGTTTGTTCTATGTATTCTATAGGCTTTCCTCCAGAAATATTGGGAATTAACTCATTAACTAAAGACGATATTAAATTTATAAGAAATTTTTATAAAAACTTTAATTTAGATTTAAAAGATTCATTAAAATTTATTAATTTTGATTCAAAATATATACCTAATAAAATATTAAGAAAGTTAGATGAACTAGAAATTGATTTTGAATTTGATAAAGAACACAAAGAAATAACTGATTTTATAATTGATGCAATTCAAAAAAATAAATATGAAGTAATTTCAGATTTAATTTTAAAATCAGCATTAATTAGAAAGTTTTTAGGTTAAAGTCTTTTATTATTTTTCATTTGATACATTAATTCTTCTGCTAAAGTTATTATTTCATTTAAATTTAATTCTTTAAAATTTTTTATATTAACAATTCCGTATGAAATATAAATATTATTTTTATTAAGTATATCTTCAATTCTCTTTATAATATTTTCTCCTTGTTCTTTATTTGTATTTATTAAAAATAACAAAAACTCATCTCCACCATATCTTATTAACTTATCTATATCATTTCTTATTAAATTTTTTACAATTTTTACAAAATTTTTTAGAACTTCATCTCCAAAATTGTGTCCATACTTATCATTTATATGTTTAAAATTATCTATATCAATAAAAACAACACTTAAATCCTCATCATATCTTACTGCTCTTTTGTAATCTGATATTCCAAACTCATCTAGGTACTTTCTATTATATGCATTTGTTAAATGGTCGTGATATGATAAAAATTCTAATTCTTTTGTCTTTTTTAATAACTCTCTATTTAATCTTGCTATCTCATTTGATAATTCTGCACTCTCTTTCAATAATCTCTCTTGCTCAAATTTTAGATTTGCAATGACCTTTGAATAATCTCTAATTATATCTGTTTGATCTCCAAGAAAATAATTATATGAATTGAAGAATTCATTGATTTTATTCTCTATAATAAAAATAATTATTTTATCGTATATCTTAACTCCTGATATAGTGGCTAAAAACTCAATTTGGTCTATTTTTATAAATACTTCTGTAGGAGATAAAAATTTATCTTTATTAAAATTTTCTAAAATATTATTATAATCTTTTCCATGAAAGTTAAGTATATTAAAAACATTTTCAGATTCTAAATTAAAATTTAAATTACTAAAAGATTTTAATATTTTACCATTTTCATCTAAACAACATATAATCCAATTCATTTTAATTTAAAAAACTTTTAATCACATCAACTGCTTGTGAAGCATCTGAACCAAAACCATCAGCACCAATCCCTTTAGCAATTGAATAATTTAAAACACCTCTTCCGCCAACAATAATTTTTGAATCTTCTTTTATATTTTTTATTAATTCAATTAGTTTTTGTAAATTAGGTAAATTCAACATTAAAGTAGCCGATAGTGCAAAATATTTAAAATCTTTATTTTTAATTAACTCTATTATTGCATCTATAGGTGTATTTGAACCTATAAAAATCGTATCCATTCCTTCAAATTCTAAAAAATCAGCAACCATTCTTGCTCCAAGTTCGTGAAGTTCATTTTGACTACATATAACAACAATTTTAGGAGCATAGGGATCAAAGGTTAAAAATTCTCTGTAAATTCTTGATATTATCCATTGAATTAGATTTGTTACATAATGTTCATGAGCAACTGTTATTTTATTTTTTTGCCATAGTTCGCCTATTTTATAGAGGGTTTTTTGAAATATCTCTAAATATATATCTTTAATATTTATTCCTTTTTTTAATAAACTGTTAATTAATTCAAACGCTTTATCTTTTTCCATATTTAATGAATAATTTAGAAAATCGGTAAAATAATCTTCAAGTTTTGTTTTTACTTCCTCCTCTTTTATTTGATTATATTCTTTTAAAGAAGTATTATAAATTTCTTCTGTTTTTAATGCTAAATCTCTTTCAAAATATTTTTTAATATAATCTAACAAAATTTCATAACTAGTTAAAACGCCTTTAAAATTAAGATTGTAATTATCAAATAAAATTTTCAACCAATTTAAATATCTTACAAAAATGGTTCTGTCATTATAAGAGACTGACACAGCAAGATGATCATAATTGTAATTTAAATCTCTTTTTGTTACATTTTCTAAATATTGGGTTTTGAAATTTTCTGGTAATAGAGTTTTAAGTTTCTCATTAGTTTCTGATAATACTAAATCTTTCAATTTTTGAAACTCTTCATAAATTCTTAAACTAAATAACATTTCACCCTCCAATTTAATAAATTTAAATTAAATCACTTTAATTATATACCCTTTATTAGATTTTTTATTTTATTTATTAATTCATCCTTTATTTCATCATCCATCAAAGAGAAGTAAATATTTGAAACTAAATAGTCAACTTTATTTCCAATATCAAAATGTATATCATCTATTTCATAACCATATATATCTAAATTTCCCAATAAATTTTTGATTGCATCTGTTAATTGTAATTCATTATTTTTGCCAGGTTTTAAACTTGGTATAACCTCAAAAATCTCTGGTAAAAGAATATATCTTCCTATTATAGCTAAATTTGAAGATGTTTCTTTTTTATTCGGTTTTTCAATTAGATTTTTTGCTTTAAATAAACCTTTTTCTATTTCATCGCCTTCAATTATTCCATAATTTTGAACTTTATTATAATCTACTCTTTTAACTCCAATAATTATTCCTTTAAATTTTTCAAACACTTTTATTAATTTTAAAAGAGGTGGTTCTTTATAGAAAAAAATATCATCTGCAAGAAGTAGGGCAAATGGTTCATTGTTGACAAAATCTTTAGCTAAATAAACTGCATCAGCAAGGCCTTTTGGTTCTTTTTGTCTTATATAGTAAATTTTACCTATTTCGTATATTTCCTTAAGTTTTTTTATTAAATCTATCTTGTTTTCATTTTCGAGTTTCTTCTCAAGTTCATATGAATAATCAAAATATGCTTCAATTGATTCTTTCCCTTTTCCAATAATAAATAAAAAATTATCTATTCCACTCTCTTTTGCTTCAATCAAAACATGATGTAGGGAGGGTTTATCATAAATTGGTAACATTTCTTTTGGTTGTGATTTTGTTATAGGAAGTAGTCTTGTTCCTAAACCAGCCAAAGGTAAAACGCCTTTTTTTATTTTCATAATTTTATTTTAATATATTTTATAAAATTTATTTGAAAATAATTTTCAATTTGGTATAATTTCAAATTAGGAGGTGAAATATGAGTTGTTGTGAAGAAAAAAATGGAATGCCTTTACTAGGTGATAAGTTCCCTGAAATGAAAGTTTTAACAACACATGGAGAGATTGTTTTGCCAGAATATTTTAAGGGTAAATGGTTTGTTCTATTTTCACATCCAGCTGATTTTACACCAGTTTGTACAACAGAATTTGTTGCGTTCCAAAAAAGATATGAAAAGTTTAAAAAATTAAATTGTGAATTAATTGGTTTATCTATTGATCAAGTATTTTCTCATATTAAATGGGAAGAATGGATAAAAGAGAAATTGGGGATTCAAATTGAATTTCCGATTATTGCAGATACAGGGAGTGTTGCAAATAAACTTGGTTTAATACATCCTGGAAAAGGAACAAATACTGTAAGAGCTGTTTTTGTTGTCGATGATAAAGGAATAATAAGAATAATATTCTATTATCCTCAAGAACTTGGAAGAAACATTGATGAAATTCTAAGAGCAGTTGAGGGAATGCAAGTTTCTGATAAATATGGAGTTGCAATGCCAGCTATGTGGCCAGATAGTGAAGTTGTTGGAAAAGATCATGTAATAGTTCCACCAGCAAAGGATGTAAAAACAGCAATGGAAAGGTTTGAGAGAGCAAAAAAGGGTGAATTTGAATGTATTGATTGGTGGCTATGTCATAAAAAACTTGAAAAGTAAAATTAATCAAATTGGTTTAAAACTTTTATTGATTAACAAAATTTATTGCCCTGGTTAACCAGGGCAATTTTTTAATATAATTTATTATAATTAAAATCTATTTTTGAATAGTTTGGAGGGTTTTAAAAATGAGTTATAAAAAAATTCTTTTGCTTTTAATAATAAACTTAATTTTGTTTAACTTTAATTTAATAATTAAATATAAAAATTTAAATGCACAAGAGGGTTATTGGGTAAAAATAACTGATGAAACATATGGTGGTTATATAAATTATTTTGAAATAGATCCTATAAATCCAACATAATTTATTATCTAACAAATTATGGACTTTTTAAATCAATAGACGCTGGTAAAACATGGGAAAATAAAGGATTAATTGATTATAACCTAAATTCAATAGAAATAGATAGAATTAAACCAAAAATTTTATATATATAAACAGAAAATGGTGGTATTTTAAAAAGCACAAATGGTGGCGAAAATTTCTTTGAAATAAATAAGGGAATTGAAACTCAAGATATAAAGTTTGTGAAAATTGATAAAAACAAATGAAGGTGGGAAAATTACTCCTTCTGGAGAGATTAATGTTGAATTTGGTTCTTCTATTGAATTTATAATTATTCCTGATAGTGGTTTCTTAATTAAAGATGTTTATGTTAATGGAGAATCTTTTGGCCCTGTTAAAAGTTTAAAGTTTCTTTAAAATTAACCACAATTGAACTATGGATTGGAGAAAAAATAGCAAGAGTAAATGGAATAAATACTCCAATTGATCCAAACAATCCAAAGGTTGTTCCAATGATTATTCAAGGAAGAACAATGCTTCCAGTAAGATTTGTTGCTGAAAATCTTGGATGTAAAGTTGAGTGGGAGTCAACAACAAAAACAGTAACTATTATTTATGAATTTTTCTAATGCTCAATTATTCCATAACCACCAGTTACTGGATCTTTAAATAGAAAATTTTTAAGTGGGAAATAGGTAAAAATTGAAAATAGAGAAAAGATAATTATAAATAGAATAATTGAAATTATTATATAATTTTTTCCTAAATTTTCTTTTTTAATTAAAAATTTGTATGCAACATATTCACCAAGAAAAACAGAAAGCACAAATATAAAAATGTCCCAAATTAATGAATTGCTTTTAAATAAAATTTTATAACCATAAAAAAGAACTATAATAGTTATTGGCATTATATAAAAACCTATTACTTTTCCAAAAAAATAATTTTTTACATGTTTTTTAACAAAAGGATATTCAATAATTGAAAAGATTAGAGCAGGGAAAAATGCAAGTTTTAAATGTTCCCAAGTACTCTCATTAACTGCTGCAAAATATGCAACAATTATTGAGTTTCCAGATAATTCAAACAAGAAATGCAAAAAGGACCCTAAAAATACTGTAAACAAAAAGGCAAATAATTGCCATTTAAATATAAACTTTTTATCACTCATAAAATCTCCTTTAATTAAATTTTATCATTAATATGCTAATATAATGATTAGGTGATAAAATGAAAAATTTAGGAATTTATGTTTTTATTGTTGGTTTAGCACTTTTTGTGGGTTATATAGTTTATTCAATAATAACATTTTTATTTAAATTTACTCTCCCTATTGTTTTAGAAATAGCAATAATTTTAATTTTTACAGGATTTGTAATAATTCTTATTTCATTAATAATAGAAAGATTAAAGAAGGGTAAAGAAGAGGGAATAGATAAATATTAAGGAGGTTATTATGATTTTAACTACATGTGATTATGTACCAAATAAAAAAGTAAAAGAAGTTTTAGGAATTGTTCTTGGAAATACTGTTAGGGCAAAAAGTTTTGCAAAAGATTTTACTGCTGCACTTAAAAATTTAGTTGGAGGAGAAATATCTGAATATACAGATCTTTTAAGAGAAGCAAGAAGTCAAGCACTTTATCGAATGGAAGAAGAAGCAAGAAAGATTGGGGCAGATGCAGTAATTAATGTAAGATTTGTAACTGCAAGTGTTATGCAAGGCGCAGCAGAACTTCTTGCATATGGAACTGCGGTAAAGCTTGAAGATATTTAAAATTTAAATTAATCCATTTTCCTCTAAAAAATTTTTATCATTTAGTACTTTATCTGTTTCTCCTATTTTTAATATCTTTCCATTATTTAATAGAATAATTTTATTACATAATTCTTTTACCATATCAAAGTCATGAGATACAATAATTTTTGTTCCATCAATTTTTTTAATTATCTCAATAATTCCTCTTCTTGATTTAGGATCAAGTCCTTGAGTAGGTTCATCAAATATAACAATTTCTGGTTTCATTGAAATAACTGTTGCTATAGAAATTTTCTTTTTTTCACCAAAACTTAAATGATGAGGGAAGTAATTTTTATATTGAATCATATCTATTTGTTTTAGTGCCTCATCAACTCTTTTTATTACTTCATCTTCTTTTAAACCAAGATTCAAAGGACCAAAAGATACATCATCAAAAACAGTTGGAGAAAAAAGTTGATCATCAGGATTTTGAAAAACAACTTGCATTCTTTTTCTAATTTCTTTTAAATTACCTTTTTTTAATGGTATATCAAAAATTTTAATAACTCCTTCACCTTTTAATATTCCAACAAGATTTAATATAAGAGTTGTCTTTCCAGAACCATTAGGTCCAATAATTCCAACAATTTCCTTTTCATAAATTTCAAAACTTATATCTTCTAATTTAAAATTAGTTTCTTCATAAGAAAAATTCAAATCTTTAACTTCAATTACTTTTTTCATATAACTTTAAATGTTAAAAATATAATTATGAATATAATAAAAATAATTATCTCTTTTTTTTCGTATTTTAAATCAATAATATAACTTATATCTCCGTTATATCCTCTTAATTTCATTGCATTATAAACTTTCTCACTTTTTTCAATTGACCTTAATAATAAAACTCCTATAATATTTGAATAAACTTTTATTTGTCTCTTAAAATATCCTCCAAAATATCTTATATCTCTTGCTATTTCCATTCTTTTTATCTCATCTAATAAAACATAAAAATATCTATATATAAGAAGTATAGTATTTAGTAATTCTTTTGGTAATTTTAAAAACTTTAAACTACATATTAATTGAGTAAAATTTGTTGTTTCAATAAAAGTAATTGCTAAAGCGATAGATAAAATTGATTTAGAAAATATTGAAATAAAATTTAAAATATTTAAAGGAAGATAAAAATAAACAAAATTAAAAAAATTAATTTCTAAAATTGTTTCTTTTTTAATAAATATTAACATTATAGAAAAAGATAGAATAAATGGTGTTAAAGTTAATAATTTTTTTAGATAATTTTTAAAACCTATTTTATAAGTAAAAATAAAAATAGATAACAAGAAAGAAAGTATTAAAAGTTTATCAAGATCGAAAATTTTTGTTGTTATAATTGAAAATATAAAAGAAATTATAAATAAAAATTTTAATAATGGATTTTTAATCAACTTCTTTTCTTAATAAGATTTCCTGCAAAATAAAGGAGAACAAAAGTTGTTAAAGCACCAATTATACCAGCAAGAATAGTAGAAAATATTTCATTCTTTGTTAATGGAAATGTATAATCTGGCATTGGAGATTTAATTATAGAAGTTTCTTTATGTGAAAAATTAAAAATTTCACTAACTTTTTCAAGTCCATCAGGAAATGAAGATGCAAAAGGCGAAATCAAAACAATAAGCATTGAAATTAATAAACCAAAAATTATGTACTTTTTCATTTTTAAACTCCATGATTATAAAGATTTATTAAATCTTTTTTAGTTTTATAAAGAAAATTTAAAATAAGAGAAGTAATAACACCTTCTGGAATTCCAATTAAAGTATGTATTCCAGTCATAGCAGGTAAGCCAAGATTTATTGGGACTGTATTAGAAATTGCAAGTTGAAATGAGCATGTTATTGCACCAAATATAACTACTAAAAACCCTGTTAAAAATGATGAGATTATAAAATTATTTCTTAAAATCTTTAATAAGAACCTATATAAATAATATCCAAGAAAAGTTCCCATTATCCCCATATTAAATATATTTGCACCAAGAGCAAGTATTCCACCATCTGCGAAAAGAATTGATTGAATTATGAGAATTGAACTCATTGTTATTAAACCAGCAAACGGACCTAATACAATACCTAGCAATGCTCCTCCTACAAAATGGCCCGAAGTTCCATTTAAAATTGGGAAATTTAACATTTGTGCAGCAAAAACAAAAGCACCTAGAACTCCCATTAAAGGAACTGTCTTATCATTTAATTCTTTTCTTATTTTTTTAATTGAGTAAGATAGAAAAATTACAGAGAGTCCAGAAAATGCACCAACAGTTTTTCCATCTAAAAAACCATCTGGCATATGCATATTTATACCTCCTCAATTCTCACAATTGAAATATTGAAGTTTAAACCTTTTATATTTTTTAGAAATTTTCTTAATTCATCAACTCTTTTTGAATCTCCTCTAAAAGCAATAACTTCAAGACAATTGTCTTTATCAATATGGACATGTAAGTTAGATATAATCAAATCATTATATTCATGTTGAATGTCAGTTAATTTGTTTGTTAAATCTCTTTTATGGTGATTGTAAAAAAGAGTAATTGAACCAAATACACTCTTACTATTAATCCATTCTCTTTTAGTTAAACTTTCTAAAATAATATCATTTATTGCTTTTGAGCGATTAGGATAATTTTCTAATTTTATAAATTCATCAAATTTTTTTAATAAATTCTTATCTAAAGATACACCAAAACGAGCAAGTTCTCCCATAAATTACTCCTTGTAACACATTTTTTAAAATTCATAACACAATATTAAATGAATAGAAATATTTTGTCAAGTTAAAGTTTAAAATTTAATTATTGAAATTTATAAAAATATGAAAGGTCTTTCTCTATTTTTCTTTTAGTCTCTTTTAAACTTTTTATTATCTCTTTTATATAAAATTCTGAGAGTTTTGTTTTAGAAATAATTGTTCCAAGAGAATAAATCGAATTCTTATTTATATCGAAAATAGGAACAGATATATCAAAAAACCCATAAGCAAATTCTTCAATTGAAATTGAGAAGCCTTCTTTTTTTATTTTCTTAAATTCTTCAAAAAGATCTTTAAGGTTAATTTTTGTAAAATTTGTAAATGTTTCTAAATTTAAATTTTCAAGTAATTTAATTGCTTCTTCTTTATTTAGAAAAGAGACTATAACTTTTCCAAAAGAAGTTGAATGTATTGGAAAAAATTGATAATTGCTCTTTTTTGAATTAGAATAAACTAATTTTAAATCCCCATTTTCAAGTTTGAAAAGAAATACATCTTCTTTTAATTTTTCTCCTAATTCTGAAACCATTTTTTCTCCAAGAAAATAAATTAATTCTTTGAAAAGTATCTTTTTAGAAAGTTCAAAAATTTTATTATTTAAATAAAATTTAGAATCTCCTTTTTTATGATCCAAAAAACCTTTTTTTAAAAGAACACTTAAAATTCTATAACTTCCAGATTTGCTTAGTTTAAAAAGATTTGATATCTCATTTATATCTACAAAAATTTCATCTTTTAAAAAAATATATTCTAAAATATCAATTAATTTACCTTGTGAGCCAAGGAAATCTTTATCTTTTATTTTTATTTCCTCCAATGAATCTTATTGAATCTGGCCAACCATGTAAAATATTGGAAGATATAAAGAAATTACTATGAATCCTATAATTCCTCCAACAAAAATTATTAAAAGTGGCTCAATCATTGATGTTAGTTGTCCAACTGCTCTATCAACTTCTTCTTCATAAAATTCGGAAACTTTTTTAAGCATTCCCTCCAATTCTCCTGTTTCTTCACCAACAGCTGTCATTTGAACAACCATTGGAGTAAAAAGACCTGAGTCTTCCATTGGTTTTGATAAAGTCTCACCCCTTCTTACTCTATCCTCAATTTTTGTAATCTCTCTTTCAATAATTACATTATCAACAGTTGAAGCAACAGTATCTAATGCTTGAAGAAGAGGAACTCCTGCTGAAAGAAGTGAAGATAGAGTACCTGCAAATCTAGCCATAATTGTTAAATGATTCACCTTACCAAGAACTGGCATTCTAAGTTTTCCTCTATCAACTCTTTCTCTTCCGAAAGGTGTTGATTTATAAACATTATATAAAGAATATCCAACTACAAAAACTATTAATAAAACCCACCAATATCTTGTTAATGCTCTTGAAAGATTTAATGTAAAAGCTGTCATTGCAGGCAATGGGACATTTAAATCTGCAAAAAAACCAGCAAATCTTGGAACAAAAATTGTCAACATAAAAAATCCAAGAGTAAATGCAAATAAAAGCACAAATAAAGGATAACTCATTGCACTTTTAATTTTTTGTCTTAATCTATAATCATTTTCAAGAAATTCTGTAATCCTCTCTAAAGATCTATCAAGAGTTCCACCGACTTCTCCTGCTCTTACCATACTTACATAAAGATTTGAAAAAATAGTTGGATAATTCATTAAACTTGTAGAAAGAGGAATTCCTGACTCAACATTTCTCTTTAATTCTTTTGCAACCTCTCTTAATTTTTTTGTTGGCGATTGATATGAAAGAATATCAAGAATTCTTGTCAAGGGAAGACCTGCTTTAAGCATTGTTGTGAATTGTCTAGTGAAAAAGAGGAGGTCTTTAATACTAACTCCCCTTTTGCCAAAAAACTTAAATAGTATTCCAGCAATTCCACTCTCTTCACTTTTTTCAATTTTAATTGGAATTAAACCTCTTTTTTTAAGAGATGCTTCAAGGTCTTCTGCATTAGGTGCTTCTAAAACCCCCTCAACTACTTTTCCATAACTATCTCTTCCTTTATATTTGAACTTTGCCATAACTCTCTCTTCCTATAATTTTAATTAATTCATCCCTATCATAAGAATATTTTATTGCATCTTCATAAGTAATTAAACCTCTATCATATAAATCTTTTAATGATTGATTCATTGTTTGCATACCAAGATCTCTTGAAGTTTGAATAATAGTATTAATTTGATATGTTTTGTTTTCTCTAATAAGATTTCTAACAGCAGGTGTTACTATTAATACTTCAGTTGCAAGAACTAAGCCTCCACCATCTCTTCTTGGAAGTAGTTGTTGTGAAAAAATTGCTGATAAGTTATTTGAAAGTTGTATTCTTATTTGTTGTTGCTGGTGTGGTGGGAAGACATCTATTATTCTATCTATAGATTGTGCCGCAGTATTTGTGTGAAGAGTTGCAAAAACAAGATGACCTGTTTCTGCTGCGGTAATTGCAGCAGAAATTGTTTCGAGGTCTCTCATCTCACCAACAAGAATAACATCAGGATCTTCTCTTAAAACGCTCTTTAATGCATTAGGAAAAGATTTAGTGTCAGAGCCGAGTTCTCTTTGAACTACAATACTTTTTTTGTGTCTGAAAAGATATTCAATTGGGTCTTCTATTGTTATAATATGAACACTTTTAGTTGCATTTATTCTGTCTATCACTGAAGCAAGAGTTGTGGATTTTCCAGCACCAGTTGCTCCAGTTACTAAAACAAAACCTTTTTCTAATTCAACAATTTTATTCATAATAGGTGGAAGACCGAGTTCTTCAAAAGTTGGGATATCCCAAGGTATTACTCTAAATGCAGCTGCAACAGTTTGTCTTTGTCTAAAAACATTTACCCTAAATCTTCCAACATGAGCAACACCAAAAGAAAAGTCGATTTCCCAGTTTTCTTTAAATATTCTTTTTTGTTCATCATTCATTATTGGATAAATTAATTCTTCTATCTCTTCAGGTGTGAGTGGATCACCTTTTAACGGTAATAAATTTTTTTTAATTCTAAAAACAGGTGGTAAACCTGCTGTTAAATGCAAATCAGAAGCATTTTTTTCTTTACAAATCTTAAGCAAATCATCTAATTTATAAATCATCCTTCAAGCACCTCAACAGTTGAAATAACTCTAATAACTTCCTCAACTGTTGTTATACCTTTTTTTGCTTTATCTATTGCATCTTGAAGCAAAGATATAGTTCCATTTTTTATTGCATACTCTTTAATTTCAGTTGATGATCTTCTTTGAAGAACCATTTCTCTTATTGTATCATCTATCTTTAAAACTTCTTGAACTGCAATTCTTCCTTTATATCCACTATTCCCACAGGTAATACAACCTTTACCTTTATAAAACACTCCATCATAATCTTCTAATCCAATTTGTTTCAAAATAAATTTATTAGGTTTATACTCTTCTTTGCATTCATTGCATATCTTTCTAACCAATCTTTGTGCTGTAACTCCAATTAAAGATGATGCTATAAGATATGGTTCAATTCCCATATCAATTAATCTTGTTGGTGCAGAGAAAGAATCATTTGTATGAAGTGTTGAAAAAACTAGGTGACCAGTCAATGCTGCTTCCATTGCAATTTGTGCTGTTTCTCTATCTCTTATCTCACCAACAAGAATAATATCTGGGTCTTGTCTTAAAAAGGATCTTAAAGCATTTGCAAATGTCAAATTGATTTTCGGATTAACCTGTACTTGAGTTATACCATCAAGTTGGTATTCAACTGGATCTTCAACTGTCAATATATTTACCTCAGGTGTGTTTAATATTCTTAAAATTGCATATAGTGTTGTAGATTTACCAGAACCAGTTGGACCTGTTATTAATATCATTCCGTATGGTTGTTTTATTAGAGTTTTAAAAATTTCAAGACTTGTTTCTGAAAACCCAAGTTGTTCTAGTGGAATTAAAGACCTCTCTTTATCAAGTATTCTTAAAACAACTTTTTCTCCAAAAATTCCTGGAAGTACAGATACTCTTAAATCTACTTCTCTTCCTCTAAATTTTAAATTTATTCTTCCATCTTGAGGTCTTCTTCTCTCTGCTATATCTAGATTTGCCATAATTTTTGCTCTTGAAATTAAACCTGGTTGAATATTTTTTGGAAGATTCATTGCATCTCTTAAAACTCCGTCAATTCTATATCTTATTCTTAAAAACCTTTTTTGGGGTTCAATATGAATATCTGAAGCATTTGATGTAATTGCTTCTGTAATAATTTGGTTCATAAGTCTAATTATAGGTGCTGTTTCTGCTAAACTTTTTGCTTCATCTATAGATAATTCAACATCTTTTACTTCTTCTTTTTCTACTTCAATTGGAGTACTACCAGTCATTTCTTTAACAGCCTCTTTAACAGTTGTTTCCATAGCATAATATTTCTCTATATTTCTTAAAATTGATTCATAGGATGCAACAAAAATTTTAATATTTGGTATAAAATTTCTTAGATAATCTATTGCGACAATATCTGTTGGATCAGCAATTGCAACCATAATTTTATCATCTCTTGATTTTCCAAAAGGAATTGCTTTATATCTTCTTGCAACTTCTTCAGATATTATACGAACTATTTCTTTATCAATCTCAACTGTTGAAAGATCTATATATGGAAAACCCCACTGTCTCGCTAAAAGATTTGCATATGTTTCTTCATTTATATATTTTAATTTTTTTAATGTGTCAAGAAGAGGTTCACCACTCTTTTTACTTTCATCTAGAGCTACTTTAAGTTGTTCTTCAGTTACAATTCCGTCTGTTATTAAATTATTTCCAATTTGTGAATATTTATCCATAAACTAATTATAACATAACAAAATTTTTGATTTTTTTTAAAATAGGTTCTTCAAAAATTCTTTGAAATTTAGTTAAAATAAAATCTCTTTTTTTATCTTTTGGTTCAACAAGTATTGTATAAAAACCTAAAAAATTTCCACCTAAAATATCTGTAAAAATTTGATCTCCTATTAAAATAATATTATTTTTATTTAATTTTAATAATTTAAGAATTTTAAGAAATGAAAATGGAAGAGGTTTTAAACCATTAAAAATTATAGGAATATTTAGTTCTTTAATTTCTTTAATTTCTCTTTTCTTTCTATTATTTGAAATTATTCCTATTTTAAATTTTTCTTTTGCATATTTTAACCAATTAATAATTTCCTTCTCTAAAATATATTCACCTCTTTTCGTTAAAGTGTTATCAAGATCTAAAATTATTCCTTTAAAAGATGAATATTTATCTAAATTTATATCTTCTACTTTTTTATAAAATTCTTTTGGATATAAAATTTTAAGCATTACCGTAATTTAATGGTTCATATAGTAAAGGAACTATTTCAGAAACTTCTTTTAAAAAAGAGAGAACATCATTCATTAAAGATTTATCAAAAGAAATATCCATTATCCCTAAATTGTCATCAACATAGGTGTATAAAATCATTGCTTTACCTTCAAGTGATTCTATTAAGGTTTGAAGTATCATAATGTTTTCTTTTGGAAAAAATATTCTTAAAATAGACTCATTCATTAATATCACTCCCTGAAAAATTCCTTGATTCTACTAACAACAATATCAACTGCAACAACATTAAAACCACCTTCTGGAATAATTATATCAGCAAATCTTTTTGTTGGTTCAACAAATTGAATATGCATTGGTCTTACAACTTCAGTGTATTGTTTTATGACTGAATCAATTGTTCTCCCTCTCTCTTTTATATCTCTCAGAAGTCTTCTAATTAATCTTATATCAGCATCAGTATCAACATAAATTTTAATATCCATTACTCTTCTCAACTCTTCGAAAAATAGAGCAAAAATTCCTTCAAGAATTATAATTCTTTTTGGTTTAACCTCTTCATAATCTTTTAGACGAGTATATTCGACAAAAGAGTATATGGGTTTTTTAACAACTTCTCCTTTTAAAAGCATCTCTATGTGAGATTTAAGAAGAGGAATATCAAATGCATCTGGATGATCATAATTTATTTTTAGCCTCTCTTCAAATGGAATATTTGAATTGTCTTTATAATATGAATCCATGTCTAAAATTAAAATATCTTCACCTATTTTTTCTTTTATATTTTGAGCTACTGTTGTTTTGCCAGAACCAGTTCCACCAGCAATTCCAATTAACATTATTCTCATGGCATTACCTTGTGAATGTTTCTTAAATGTTCCTCAAAAGTTTTAGCAAAAATGTGTCTTCCCTTACCATCAGCAACAAAATAAAGATAATCTGTTTTTTTTGGATTTAAAACAGCTATAATTGATTTTATTGATGGATTACAAATTGGAGTAGGTGGAAGACCGTTATATTTATAAGAGTTATATGGAGAGTCAATCTCAAGTTCTTTTGATGAAAGTGTGTAAGATGGGTTATCAAGGATGTATTTTAGCGTTGGGTCTGCCTGAAGTGGCATACCAATTTCTAATCTGTTAATAAATACGCCAGCAATAATATCTCTTTCTTCATCAACCATTGCCTCTTTTTCAACAATTGATGCAAGTTTCAAAATATCATATTTGTTTAGTTTTCCATTATAATCTTTATAAACTTCAAAAAATTTCTTTTTGAAGTTTTCAAGCATCATTAAAATATTATTTTTTAAATTTTCTCTTTCAAAATAATATGTATCAGGATATAAAAAACCCTCAAGTGATTTAGCTTCTTCAAAAATATAACTTTTATATTCTTCGATTTTATTCACCTCTTCAAAAAATCTTTCTTTTGTGCATAAACCATTCTCTTCAAAAGATTTAGCAATATCTTTTAAAGTGAAACCCTCTTTTATTGTTACTTTAATAAATGGAGGAAGACCACCTTGAGTTAGTTTAAAAAGAACTTCTTTTAAATTCATCTTTTCATTAAATTCATAAATACCTGATTTTAATTTTTCATCAATTTCGTAATATTTTGCAAAAAGAACAAAAAGTTCAGCATTTTTAATTATATTTTCCTCTTTAAGTTTCTTTCCAATCTCTCTTGGCGTCATTCCATCTTTAATATAAACTTTTTTTGGTTCAAAATTCATTGGTGGTTTAAACTCTTCATAAGCATATAAACCCAATGAAAGGAAAATTAAAAGAAAAATTGAAAAAATTAATGTTATCATTTTAATAATTTTCATTTTAGCCTCTCAAGATAAGAATTTAAAATAATTATAGCACTTGAAAGATCATCTTGAGTTTTTTTCTCTTTTATTTTTTCTCCTTTCTTTTTTTCAAAAGAAAATCTTTGTTTTGATATTTTTGTTGTGAATCTCTCATCGATAAGTTCAACTTGAATCGAAAATCTTTTCTCAATTTCTTCTTTTACTTTTAAAATTTTTTCACCTTCTTTTTCAATATTTCCAGAAAGAGATATTGGAAGTCCGAGAATTATTTTCTCAATATTATATTTTTCTATTAAATCTTTTAAAACATTCATTTTTTCCTCAAAATCTCCATAAAAAATTCCAACACCATTTGCAGAAATTTTAAGTGGGTCTGATACACTAACCCCCATTTTTTTATCACCCCAATCAACTCCTAAAATTCTTTTCATCTATTCCTCAATTTAAATTTTTTCATTTATATAATCAGAAATTTCTTTCAAATCTAAATCTATTCTTTCAATTTTCCCTTGTGCTGTTTTTTCTTTTCCTCCTCCCTTTCCTCCATACTTTGAATTTATGAAATTAAGAATTTCTTTTGCATTAATTTTTTCACTTACTAAATCAGAAATGAAAATTGATATATTTTTCAAATCTTTACTTGAAATAAAAATAAATATAAAATTATTATCTTTTACTTTTATTTTATCGAATATATAAAATCCATCTTGGGGATTTAAAGTTTTATCTTCAATAAAAATTAATTTTGTATCTTTAATTTTTATTACATTCTTCATTGCATCTTCAAGAATTTTTTCAAAATATCTCTCTTTTAAAGTTTTTATTGTGTTTTCAAGTTCTTTAATATTCTCCTTTAATCTATCGACCTTTGCTAATACTTCATCTTCTTTTGCAGAAAGAGAAATAGATAGATTTTTAAAATCATTTGATAATTTACTTAAATAATCTAAAACCTTGAGACCAGTTATACCTTCAATTCTTCTTAAATTCGTTCCAATTCCTCTTTCTGAAATAATTTTAAACCCACCTATTTCTATAGAATTTGATACATGAGTTCCACCACAAAATTCCTTTGTAATTTCATCAACTGAAATAACTCGCACAATTTGACTATACTTTTCTCCAAAGAGGGCTATTGCACCTTCTTTTTTGGCTTCTTCAATATTTTTAATTTCTGCTAAAACTGGTAATTTTTCATAAATCCAATTGTTTACCTTATTCTCAATTTGAGTAATTTCCTTTTCAGTTAGTTCTGAAAAGTGTGAAAAATCAAATCTTAAATAATCTTCTGAGACTAATGAACCCTTTTGCGTAGCATGTTCTCCAAGTATCTCTCTAAGTGCTTTATGAAGAAGGTGCGTTGCAGTATGTGCTCTTTTTATTCCATCTCTTCTTTTTCTATCAACAAATGTATAAACTTTGTCTTTCTCTTTTACTTCACCTTTTATCACCTTTGCAACATGAACTATAAAATTTTCAACAGGTGATTTTGTATCTAATACAGAAATGATTAAATTTTCCCCTTTAATTTCTCCTGTATCCCCAACTTGTCCACCTTTCTCTCCATAAAAAGGTGTTTTATTTAAAATAATTAAACCTTCATCTCCTTCTTTAAGTTTTTCAACCCTTTCACCATTTTTCATTAAAACAAGTATTTCAGCTTCTCCCTCAATTCTTTCATATCCAATAAATTCTGTCTCACCAACATCTTCTTTAATTTTTATAAAATCTAAACTCTCCTCGTATAATTTTAAACCCTTTGCTAATTTTCTACTTTTTTCTCTTGATTCATTTAATGCAATTTCAAACTCCTCTTTATTGTAATTTAGTCCTCTTGAAGAGAGTATATCTTCAACTACTTCTGCTGGTAATCCAAAGGTATCATAAATATAGAATATATCTTTACCTGAAATTTCTCTTTTTTTCTCTTCTAATGCTTTTTTAATTAAATTTTCAATAATATCTATCCCTTTCTCAAGAGTCTCAATGAAATTTCTCTCTTCACTCAAAATTACTCTTTCAATTTTTCCATCAATTCTTAAAAAAGAATATGGTTCTTTAAACTTTTCAACAACTGATGGATAAATTTTATATAAAAATGGATCTCTTGCACCAAGAGCCCATCCAGATGAAAATGCTCTTCTTATTAATCTTCTCAAAACATATCCTCTTCCTTCATTTGAGGGAAAGAGATTTTCTGAAATTAAAAATGTTATTGCTCTTATATGATCTGCAATAACTCTTATATTTATTTTTGTTTTTTCATCATAATCACAAGATAATACTTTTGTTATATTTTCTATAATTCCTGAAAATAGGTCTGTTTCAAAATTACTTTTTTTATTTTGAAGTACCATTGTTATTCTTTCTAAGCCCATCCCAGTATCAATATTTTTTCTTGGTAGTGGAGTAAGAGTCCCATCTTTTTTTCTATCAAATTGTGTAAAAACGAGATTCCATACCTCTAAAAACCTATCTCCTTCTGATTTTGGACCGAGAGAAGGATCACTACAGTAAAACTCCTCCCCCAAATCATAGTAAATTTCTGAATCTGGTCCACATGGACCTTCTTCTCCCATCTGCCAAAAATTATCTGGAAGTCTTACAATTTTCTCTACAGGAATTCCAACTTTTTTCCAAATATCTAAAGCCTCATCATCATCAGGATAAATAGAAACCCATATTTTTTCTTTATCTAAACCCCAATTCTTTGTTAACAAAGTATATGCCCAAGAAATTGCTTCTTCTTTAAAATAATCACCAATCGAAAAATTACCTAACATTTCAAAAAAAGTATGATGTCTTATTGTTCTGCCTACTTGCTCAATATCATTAGTTCTAATACAAGCTTGACATGTTGCAATTCTTTTTTTTGGAGGCTCTTCTTCTCCAAGAAAGTAAGATTTAAGTGGAACCATACCTGCTGCTGTAAAAAGAAGTGTAGGATCTTTTGGAATTAAAGAAAATGATGGAAGAATAATATGGTCTCTTTCTTCAAAAAATTTTAAAAATTCACTCCTTATACTACTTGAAGTCAGACTCATATACCTCCTTAATGAAAATTCAAAAAACTTTTCTAATTATTATATCATAATAAATTTTGATAAAATAGATTTAAAATCTTCTTTGGGAGGTGTAAATGTTTGATAAAGTTAGAGAACCAAAAGAGGCACTTCTATTATCTGGACTTAAAGATGGTTCAACTCTTCTTATAGCTGGTTTTTTAGCAAATGGTACAAGTGAAATATTAATAGATACAATTTTAGAATTAGGAGTAAAAGAGTTAACAATAATATGTAATGATACATCATTTCCAGATAAAGGTATAGGAAAGTTAATAAAAGAGAGGCGAGTAAAAAAAGTTATAACAACTCATATTGGAACTAATCCTGAAACTCAAAGGCAATATTTAAATAAAGAACTTGAAGTTGAATTTGTACCACAAGGAACTTTAATTGAGAGATTAAGAGCATATGGAGGAGGTTTAGGTGGAATTTTAACACCAGTTGGAGTTGGAACAATTGTTGAAGAAGGAAAACAAAAATTTTCTATAAATGGAAAAGAATTTTTGCTTGAATTGCCTCTTGGAGGAGATATCTCAATATTAAAAGCAAAATGGGGAGATAAATTTGGAAATTTAAAATATTATGGAACAGCAAGAAATTTTAACCCTATTATGGCTCTTGCAGGAAAAAAAGTAATTGTTGAAGTTGAAAATTTACTTGAAATAGGTGAGATGAATCCAAATGAAATTGAGACACCTGGAATTTTTGTTGATTATATCGTAAAAGGAGGAAAATAAAATGGATCCAAAAGAGCTTATTGCAAAAAGAGTTGCGAAAGAGTTAAAAGATGGAGATATAGTTAATTTAGGTTTTGGAATTCCAACTCTTGTATCAAATTATATTCCTCAAGGAGTTAGAGTTATTTTTCAAGGTGAAAATGGAATTTTAGGAATTGGAGAAGTTAATAAAGAAAAACCTGACCCTGAAATAACAAATGCAGGAAATGTTCCAGTTAAAACACTTCCATTTTCCTCCTTTTTTGACACATTTATGTCTTTTACAATGATTAGAGGTGGACATATAGATGTTACAGTACTTGGTGGAATTCAAGTTGATGAAGAAGGGAATTTGGCAAATTGGATAATACCTGGAAAAATGATCGCTGGAATAGGTGGGGCAATGGACCTTGCAGTTGGAGCTAAAAGATTAATTGTTGCAATGGAACATACTGCAAAAGGTGAACCAAAAATTTTAAAAAAATGTACATACCCATTGACTGCAAAGAAAAGAGTAAATTTAATTGTTACTGAACTTGCAGTTATTGAAGTAAATAAAGAAGGACTCATTTTAAAGGAGATTAGTCCATTCACAACTCTTGAAGAAGTAATTTCTAAAACAGAAGCAAAACTTAATGTATCAAAAGATCTAAAAATTATGGAAATTTAATTTATTTTTTAATATTTAAAATTTTTCTTGCTTCTTCAGGCGTTGCAATTTCTCTTCCAAATTCTAAACTAAATTTTGCGATTCTTTCAACAAGTTCAGCATTTGATTTTGCCAAAACTCCTTTTTTTATATAAATATTATCTTCAAACCCTACTCTAACATTTCCACCAAGAGTAACTGCAATTATTCCAAGAGTAAATTCATATCTTCCAATTCCTGCAACCATCCAAGTTGAATTTTTAGGAATAGAGTTGATTAAAAAAATTAAATTTTTAGGATCACCACTCATACCTCCTGGTACTCCTAAAACAAAATCAAAATGTATTGGTTCTTCAATTAGATCCTCTTTTAAAAGTCTTAAAGCATTATCAATCATTCCTGCTTCAAAAATTTCAACTTCTGGTTTTATTTTTCTATCTTTCATAATTAAAGCAAACTTTTTAATCCAATCTGGTGGATTATAAAAAACTCCATCGCCAAAATTTACAGTTCCACAAGTTAAAGATGCAAATTCAGGATTAAGTTCAAGTGGCTCAGCTCTTTCTTCAAAACTCATACCAATAGCTCCACCTGTGGAAATTTGAATTATTATATCTGGTACTTTTTCTTTTATTTTTTCAATAATTTCTTGGTATCTTTCTTTTTTTTGTGTTGGTGCCCCTCTTTCATCTCTTGCGTGAAGATGAACAACAGATGCTCCAGCATTATAACTCCTTAATACCTCATTTGCTATTTCTTCTGGTGTTAAAGGAAGGTAAGGCGTTTCTTTTCTTGTGACTTCAGCCCCTACTGGGGCAACAGTGATAATTAATTTTTCCATAATTAACTCCATTTATCAAATAAATTTCTCCTAACAACTTCATTAATAATATAAAATGCAACATCAGATGGATATGTATCAATTCCAAATCCCATATCATATCCGAGTTCATGAGCAAGTTCTTTTGTAATTCTAAATCCACCACAAATTAAAATAACTTTGTCTCTTATATTTTCAGCTTCAAGAAGTTCAACAAGATATGTTAAATTTTTAAGGTGAATGTTTCTTTGAGTAACTGTTTGAGAAATTAAAATCGCATTAGGCTTAAATTCAAAAATTTTTGAAACTAAAAATTCATGTGGAACTTGTGCTCCTAAATTTAAAATTTCAAAAAAGGGATACCTTTCAAGTCCAGAATCACCTTTATAACCCTTTGCATTAATTATTGCATCAAGTCCAACAGTATGAGCATCTGAACCAATTGTTGCAGCAATTATTTTAATCTTTCTTTTATCTAAAATCTTTTCACCTAATTCTAAAACTTCATGAAATTCATGTTTTCTTTTCTCTTCTTCTTTAACTTCTATTTTTGAAATAAGAACTCCTTTCTTAAATTTTCCATAAATAATGTAAAAGGAAAAATCTTCATAAAGATCTTTTTCAAAAACAATTATTTCATCTGTAAGATTCATTTCTCTTGCAATTTTTCTTGCAATTTCTCTTGAAAGATTGGAGAGTTTAAGTGGTAAAGTGAAAGAAATTTGTACCATACCATCATTTGGTAAATCACCATATGGTTTTATTATTAATTCTTTTTCTTTCATATTCTTCTCCTAAATTTCAAATTCAATATAATCTTTATCTTTTTTAAACACTCCTTCATATCCTCTTCCCTCAAACTTAGGTCTTTTTACATTAGAAAAATAACCTTTTTCTAAAGCATTAAACAAACCTAAACTCTCTATTTCTTCAAGAGTTTGAACTGCTTTCTCAAAAATAGTTTTTGCTCTCGTTTCTATCAAACCACCATTTCTAATTACAAATTCTTTTGAAATGTTTCTTAATGCTCTTCTTATATATTTTGCATTTTCAATTGCAAGATATCTATCTTGAACAAAAGGGGTGTGAAGTGCTTCAGTTAACATACCTAATAAAACTATCTCTTGATCCGTTAAAATTGAAACAATATTGAATAAAGTATCCATTGCATAAGAGAAAAAGATATTTCCTGTTTTATATCTTGTTGGTGGCATATATTTAATTGGAGATTTCGGAAAAAGTTCTCTTACAAGTTGTGCTTGTGCAACTTCATATAAAAAAGAATTTTCTAAGTTTGGATCAAGTTCATAAGCATGTCCAAGACCAATTTGGTTTTCATTCATAGAAGAAAATTTAGCAAGTTGCTCATTTATTAGTTGAGAAACTATAACTGTGTAATAAAATTCAAATGAATCAACTGTTTTAATCAAATTATCCTCACCAGTTACAATTGGTATATCTGCAAGTGATAAGATAAATCTACTGAATTTCTGATCAATCATAGTTCTAATTGGATTTATATTTCTAAATAAAATTCCATATAGAGCATCATTTACCATAAGATCTAACCTTTCAAGAGCTGCAATTATTGAAATTTCAGGCATACATAAACCAGAAGAATAGTTAACAAGTTTTATGTATCTTTTTGTATTTTGTGTCACATCATCAAGTTTTTCTCTTACATATTTAAAATTTTCCTGTGTTGCATAAGTTCCGCCATATCCTTCTGTTGTTAAACCATAAGGAACATAGTCAAGCAAAGATTGAGCAGTGCTTCTGATTATTGCAATGTAATCGGCACCAAGATAAGCAGCAGAAGATGCTTGTTTTGCATCTTCATAAATATTTCCAGTTGCAACAATTACATAAAAGTATGGTTTTTCAAATGGAGTATATTTTTGAAAAAGTTCTTCTCTCTCTTTTTTTCTATTATTTATTCTCTCTAAACATTCTTTTTTTAAATTTTTTGCTAATTTTTCAACCTTTTCTTTTTCTAAAATTTTAATTTCATTTAAACTAATTTTTCCATCAAGAACTCCTTTAACAAAATCCTCTGGCTTCAAAGAGTTGTAGTTTAAAATTCCATTTGAAATAACAAATAAAACTCCTTTAGATAAAAGATTTTCTTTTTTTAATTTTTCAACAAAAAGATTTACAATGGGAACACCTTTTGAATCTACACCTTTTATGCCCAATAATCTTAAAATGCCCCTTTCAATTGAAACTGTTGAATAATCCTTAATTTCATTGATAACTTTTTCTGAAATTTTCTTTGCAATTTCTTTTGCATATAAAACTCTCTCTTCATTTAAATTTAAAATTCCCTTTTCCATATTTACCTTCCTTTAACTGGATCAAAAATTTCAAATGGTTTTAATCTATCTTTCAATGTTTCAAAAACCTCCTCCTCATCTTTTAAATTAAAAACTCCTTCTTGATTAAAAGAGGAAAATGAAAATCCTAGAAGTTTAACTTGATTAATAACATAAATATCTCCTTCATTTTTTTTAAAATCAAAGTATATTTTTCTTGATGTGAGAATATTATAGGGATGCTCAACAATAATTTTTTTAATATCCTCTTTTATTATTTCATCTAAAATAGCATCAGTTAAAGCACCATTTATAAATAAATATTTCTCGTTAAATTTTTTAATTGTGTCTGATTTAATGAAATCATTATTAAGAATATAGATGAACTTATGGTGATTTTTTATTTTATAGATTATATTTTTTATTTCTTCATCTATCTCAGGGAGCAAAAAAAGTTCTTTATAAAATAGAGTTTCTTCAATTATCTCTTCTTTTTTATCCATAATATTAAGACCAGTTTGAAGAATTATTCCATCAGAATATCTTATACTAACTTTTCTATCAATTGCTCCATCTATTAAAATGAAATCAAAATCTAGTTCTTTAATTTCATTTAATATTTTTTCTAAATCTTTTCCAATATATGGACCAGATACTTCAACATCTCCTTCTTTTTCGATTTTCACTAAAATTAATTCACCTTTTGAAGTAAATATATTAAATTTTTTAACTATTGAAATTTTAGCATCACTATTTTCAAGAGAATCAATAGAAGTTATCACATAAAAATTTTCTTTTAGATGAATTTTTGGTTTTTCAAAAAGAAAAAGGTAATCAAAACTTTCCCCATCAATTCCAATTGAAGTAATACAAACTTTCTTGCCCTCTTTCTCTAAAATTTCAATTATTTTATTTAAAGTTGTAGTTTTACCACAATTTTTTGAAAGTCCTATAATTGATAAAATTTTTATATTATTCTCTTTTAGTTTTTGTAAAATATCCATTTCTTCTTTTGATTCTCTCTGAATCTGGTGGTTCAATTAAAAGTCTATTACCAGAAAGTATTGATGCTGGGCCATCTTTACTTATTAAATTTTTCTCTTTTTCACATAAATCGCAATTTTTTGGACAGTTTGAAATTTTATCTTCAGGTTCTGTATAAGAGAAAAATCCACCTTCATAGTTTCTTAAAACAACCTTCCTATCTGACATTGATATAAGATAATTTGGAAAAACTGGAATTTTACCACCACCAAGAGTATCAATAATATATGTAGGAACTTTAAAACCAGAAACATGTCCTCTTAAGTTTTCTATTATCTCAATACCTTTTCCAACTGATGTTCTAAAATGAGATATACCTTGTGAAAGATCACATTGATATAGATAATAAGGTCTTACCCTTATTTTTACAAGTTCATTAACTAGTTTCTTTTGAATTACAGGACAATCATTAATTCCTTTAAGAAGTACACTTTGGTTTCCAACTGGAATTCCTGCATCAACAAGTTTTAAAATTGCCTTTTTACTTTCATCTGTAATTTCTTTATAGTGGTTAAATTGAGTATTAAGCCAAATTGGATGATATTTCTTAAGCATATCAACTAATTTATCAGTTATTCTCATAGGTAGAGTTGATGGCGCTCTTGTTCCAATTCTTATAACATCAACATGTGGAATTTTTCTTAACTCTTTAAGAATAAATTCAAGTGTATCATCTGAAACAAGAAGTGCATCGCCACCAGATAATAAAACATCATTTATTTCTGTATGTTCTCTTATATATTCAATCCCTAATAATAATTCTTCTTTTGTTCGAGCTCTATCTCTTTCACCTGCTAACCTTCTTCTTGTGCAATGCCTACAATACATAGCACATTGGTCTGTAATTAAAAAAAGGACTCTATCTGGGTATCTATGAGTTAATCCCTTGACTGGAGAGTCAACATCCTCAAAAAGAGGATCTAAAATATCTTCTTCCTTTATATCTAATTCTTTAATTGTTGGTACAGATTGCTTTCTTATAGGATCCTCTGGATCATCCTTATCAATAAGTGTAATCCAATATGGAGTTATAGCCATTCTTAATTTTATTAAAGAATTTTTTACCCCCTCTTCTTCATGAGGAGTTAAATTTATAACTTTTTTTAAAATTTCAAGATTCATTATTCTGTTTCTTAATTGCCAATGCCAATCATACCACTCCTCTTCTTTAACATCTTTCCATATATCTATCTCTCTATAATCCCTCATATTACCCTCCAAACTCTTCTTCAAAAATTTTTCTTAAGTGAGAATTTTCTCTTAAAATATTAAATGCAAATTCAGCATGACCTTTTGCATAACCATTTCCAATCAACATATCAATATCTTTTCCAATCCCCTCTGCGCCAAGAGCTGCTTTTGTAAATGATGTTGCCATGCTAAAAAAGTAAACTAAGCCTCTCTCTTTGCATGAAAGAATTGATGACAACTCTGTATCTGGAACATTTACACAATTTATTACTTTATCACATAATTCTCCTTTAGTTATTTCATTAACTTTTTCATATATTTCAATTGGGTCTTGTGCATTTCCAGTTATTAAATAATCATAAAAACCTAATCTTTCAATTCTTTTTTTTGATTTTTCTGAATGTGCAAGAGCAATTACAATTCCATTTTTTGCATATTTTTTTGCAATATATGTACAAAGAAGGCCAGATTTTCCACCTGCACCAATAATTAAAACTTTATCATCCTCTTTCACAATTCTTGAAACTTGAATTGGAGCACCTGCAACATCAAGAAGAGAAAGTGAAGTTCTTAAAGAGAAATCAGATGGAATTTTTGTAAAAACTCCACTTTCAAAAATTATAGCTTTTCCTTCAATTTCAACTTGTTCTTTTTCAATATCTATGCTTTTTATTTTTTCAATTTTTAATGGAGTTAATGAAAGCGAAACAAGAGAAGCAATAAGGTCTCCTTCCTTTGCTTCAACTTTTTCCTTTAAGTCATCTCCTATTTTCTCAATAACACCAACAAACATACCACCAGAGCCAGTTATAGGATTATGCATCTTTCCTCTATCTTCAACAATTTTTAAAATTATCTCTTCAATTTTTTTCAAATCACCATTTGCTTCATTTTTTATTTGAGTAAATGATGAAGAGTCTATATTTAAAAATTTAACATCAACTAAAATCTCATTTGAATAAATAATTCTAAAATCATTATTTAATTTCTTAGCAGGTTGAGGAAGATAACCTTCTGGCTCTAAGACTCTATGTCTTCCAAATTTATCTCCTCTCATACTTTTCTCCTTTCTCCTAATTTGTATTTTTTTATTTTGTATTGAAGGGTTTGTCTTGGTATTTTTAAAATCTTACTTGCTTTAGATATATTTCTGTTTGAAATATTTAAAACTTCCTCAATTATCTTTTTTTCAAATTCAGATGATAACTCAGATAAACTCGACTCTTTAAAATAAATTGATCTTGGTAAATATGATTTTTTTATTATTTTTCCATGAGAATTTAAATATGACGATTCAATTATGTAAAATAATTCTCCAACATTTCCTGGGAAGTTATAAGAAAGAAGAAAGTCTAAAAAATCATCACTAAATTTTTTTTCCTTTTTATATTTTTTATTGAGTTTATTTAGAAAATAATCTGATAGAAGTTTAATATCTTCTTTTCTCTCTCTTAAAGGTGGAATATCAAATTCAATTTTTGAAATTTCATAATATAAATCTTTTTTAAGTTTTCCTTCTTTTATTGAAAAAATTGGTAAGGTCTCAATTGATGTTATTAATCTTCCTCCAAATTTACTACTTTCTAAAAGATTTGTTAATTGATCCTGTAATCTTAGTGGAAGAGAATCTATATTTGCAAGATAAAGAGTTCCGCCATCTAATATGTGGATAAAACCCTCTTTAATTAATTTTTGTTTTGAATCATATATTCCAAAGATTATTTCTTCAAGTAGTGACTCCTCATAAGTTGAACAATTTAAATATAAAAATTTCTTTTCTTTTCTTTTTGATATTGAGTGAATTATTTGAGAAAGTAATCTTTTTCCAACCTGTGGTTCACCAACAAGTAGTATAGGAGTATTAATGAGTCTTCAATTTTTTTAATATCTTCTTCTAATTTATTCATTTTCTGATAAATTTGTTCCAATAATACTTCTTGTTTTAAATCAACTTTATAATTTTGTTCTGCCATTAATTGATTTTTTTCTTCTTTTTTTCCACTCTGAAGTTCAATTATTTTTTCACTTAATTTTTTAACTTCTGTTATATCTCTTGATAGTTCAATTGCGCCAATTAGTTCTCCTCCATAATATAAAGGAAAAGTTGTATTAAGAGTTGTTATTTCTTTTCCTTTATATGTTAAAAAAACTTGAAGTTTATTTATTATTGGTTCGCCTGTTTTTAAAACCTTTAGAAGAGTTGATGTTTCTGGTGTTAAAGATGGAAAAACTTCAAGAATATTTTTTCCGATAACTTCATCTTCAGATAGTCCTTCAAGTTTTGAATTTGCTTTGTTATAAAAAAGCGTAACACCATTTTTATCAATGATATGAATTCCTATATCAACATAATTTAAAAGTATATCAATTAATGATTCCCAAGGAAAATATTTTATCCTTTCCATTGTTAAAATTATATCATATTTTTAAAATAGAAATTTTGCCTAAAATTTAGCATATTTAATAAAAAAAAAAATTAAATTTCTATACTTTTTGTTGCTTCATCAATTGCTTCATCTAAAATTTGAACTATTCTTTCTAAATCTTTATCTTCAATTACGAGTGGTGGTGCAATATAAGTTTTATCAACTGATGCTCTACAAAGATATAAACCTCTTTTATATGCAGCTTCCTCAACTCTCATAGCAAATCTTATGTTAGAAGGAATTCTCTCTTTTGTGCTTTTATCTTTAACATACTCAATTGCCCAATGAAGCCCAACGCCTCTTATATCACCAACTCTTTTGTGTTTCTTTAACTCATTTAATAGTTTTCCTAATTTTTCTCCTTTTTCTTTTGCTTTTTGAGGTAAATTTTCTTTTTCAATTAACTCTATATTTTTAAGAGCAGCAACAGTTGAAAGGCAGTGTCCTCCAAATGTGTGTCCATGGACAAACATATTATCAACAAAAACTTCAAATAATTCTTCTTTAACGATCATTGCACCAAGAGGTGCGTAACCTGATGTTATCCCTTTTCCAAAAACCATAATATCAGGGTCTAAATTAAAAAGTGAAGAACCAAAAAGTTCACCACATCTTCCCCATCCGTTTATAACTTCATCTGCAATTATTAAAATATTATTTTCTCTTGCAATAGTTTGAATCTCCTCAAAATATTTTTTTGGTGGAACAAGAGCACCTGCTGCACTCATAACTGGTTCCATTATTATTGCTGCAATTGTTCCTTTTCCTTCATAATAGACAATATCTTTAAAACATTTGGCGCATTCTACATTACATGAGTTTGGCTCTTTTCCAAAATCACATCTATAACAATATGGAGGAGAGATATGAATAAAAAAAGGAAGAAGAGGTTCAAATGGTTGTCTATAGATTCTTAAACCTGTTGCAGAAAGTGCCCCATAAGTTACCCCATGATATGATTCTCTTCTAGAAACAATTTTCTTTTTTTCTGGATAACCTTTAATTGCCCAGTATTGTCTTGCAAATTTAATAGCTGATTCAACTGCCTCTGATCCACCAGAGATAAAAAATGTTGTCTTTAGTGTTGATGGAGTTATTTTACTTAATTTATCAGCAAGTTTTATTGCTGGTTCATTAAAATAACCTCCAAATAAACTTGCATAATTTATTTTTTCAAGTTGTTCTTTAAGGGATTCAATTATCTCTTTTCTTCCATGGCCTATATTTACTGTCCAAAGAATAGACAAACCATCTATATACTCTTTTCCATCAATATCATAAATTTTTGCACCATCTCCTTTTACAATAATTTTTGGCCCTTTCTCTCTTATCTCTTTAACAAAAGCATAATGAGGTAAAACATTGCTCTCAGCAATTTTTATGAGTTCATTTTTATCCATAATAACCTCCTATTTTATTAAACTATTCAAAAAAATTATAACATCTAACTTATTTTTTCTTTAGATAAGGATTTTTATTAATTGGTAAAGATGCAATTGCATCAAGATTATAATCTGAAAAATAACCCTCAAGAAAATATTTTTCCCCAACAAGAGCAATCATTCCTCCATTATCAGTTGAAAATTCAAATGAAGGAAAATAAAATTCAAAATTAGAGTTTAAATTAAAATATTTTCTCAAAAATTTACTTGCTGAAACTCCTCCAACAACTGAAACTTTATTTATTCTAAATTCATCATAAGCAAGTTTTATATTTCTCATTAAAGATTCATAGATAGAATAAAACATAGATGAAACTAAATCTTCAACTTTGTAATCACCTTTATTTATTATATTTAACACTTCTGTTTTTAAACCTGAAAAGGAAAAAGAATATCTTTTTTTCTTATCTTTGAATTTTGGAATTGAAAATTTAAATCTATTTGGATCTCCTTTAAGAGCAAGTTCATCAAGCATCTTTCCAGCAGGATAATCAAAACCTAATCTTCTTCCAATTTTATCAATAACTTCACCTGCTGAATCATCAACTGTTTCACCGAGAAGTTTATATTTAAGATTCTCTTCAACAATTAATAAAATCGTGTGTCCTCCTGAAATAATTAGTGATAAAAATGGAAATTCTAAATTATGATCAAAAAAAATTGAATATATATGCCCTTCAAGGTGGTTAACACCGATTAATGGTATTGAAAGAGAGTAAGAAATGGTTTTAGCAAATTCAACACCAACAAGAAGTGAACCAACAAGACCTGGACCTATGGTTACAGAAACACCATCAATTTTATCAAGAGAAATTCCACTTTTCTTTTCAAGATCTTCTAAAACAAATGGGAAAATTTCAAGTTGTTTTCTTGCAGCAATTTCTGGAACTACTCCCCCATAACTTTTGTGAAAATCCTCAGATGTAGCTCTTACCATGGAAATTAGTTTTCCATCACTAACTATTGCCATTGATGTATCATCACAGGATGTTTCAACTCCTAAAACTTTCATATGTAATTAAATTTTATCATATATCAATATAATCGAGCCATCCATATTTATCTTCTTCTTTGCCCTCAACTATGTTAGAATATTTTTCCTGAAGCAATCTTGTTATTTCTCCAATCTCACCTTTTCCAACTTTAATCTTATCTACACTTATAACTGGTGTTACTTCAGCAGCAGTTCCTACTAAAAATATCTCATCAGCAATATAAAGTGCTTCTCTTGGCATGAATTCAACTCTAACTTCAATTCCAAGATCTCTTGCCAACTTAATAATTGAATCTCTTGTTATTCCTTCCAAAATTGATGAAGATAGAGGTGGCGTATAAAGTATACCATTTTTTACAAGAAAGATATTTTCTCCACTTCCTTCACTTATATAACCAAAATAATCAAGAAGAATTGCCTCTTGAAATCCATAACTTACAACTTCCATTAAAGCAAGTTGAGAATTTAGATAATTACCACTTGCTTTTGCCATAGCAGGTAAAGTATCAGGTGCAAATTTTCTCCATGAAGAAACCATTACATTCAACCCTTTTTTTATATTTTCATCTCCAAGATATCTTCCAAGATCAAAAGCAATAATAGATACTTCAACTGGAACATTTAGTGGATTTGGTGCAATAGTTCCATATCCTCTATAAACTATAGGTCTTATATATGCAGATTCTAAATCATTTTTCCTTATCAACTCTTTTGTTGCTTCCCTTAATTCTTCAACTGAATAAGGAATCTCCATTCTATAAATTTTTGCAGAATTTTTTAATCTAATAAGGTGGTCTTTTAATCTAAAAATCTCTGGACCTTTGTCTGTTTTATAACACCTTATACCTTCAAAAACACCAGAACCATAATGAATTACATGTGATAGAATATGAATTTTTGCATCCCACCAGTTAACAAATTCACCATTCATCCAAATAAATTTAGCCTCCTTAATCGGCATGGCTCCTCCTTTTTATATGATAAATATAATTAAACAATATTTTATGATAAATTTAATTTAATTCAATAAATTTTTATATCAAAGCATAAAATAATTTAAATTGAAATAATTAACTTTATTTGAAAGAAATCTTTTTAAGAGTTATAATTTTTAAAGTTATGTATCCAAGACTAATTATTAACATAAAAGCAATAGGTGAGAATTATTTAAAAATAAAGAAAAAATGTGAGGAGTTAGGAGTTGAAGTTGTTCCTGTAACAAAAGTTGTTAGAGGTGATGAAAACATAGTTAGAACTCTTGTTTCTCTTGGTGCTAAAGTTATAGGTGATTCAAGAGTTAAAAATATAAAAAATTTTTCTCATATTAAAGTAAATACACTTCTTTTAAGAGCACCTTCTTTTTCAGAGATAGAAGAAACATCTGATTTGGTTGATATCTCTTTAGAAACAGAACTTTCTACAATTGAAAAACTTTCACTCTCTTTAAAAAAGAAAGGTAAAAAACATGGAGTAATTGTTATGGTGGAAGTTGGAGAATTAAGAGAGGGAGTTATGCCAGAAGAAGTTATTCCTTTTGTGAAGAAGTTGATAACATTTCCAAATATTGAATTTCTTGGTCTTGGAACAAATACAACATGTTTTTCTGGAATCATTCCAGATGAAAAAAATTTAAAAGTTTTATATGATTTAAAGATAAAACTCGAAGATGAAGGGATTCCTGTAAAAATTATTTCAGGAGGTGGATCAAATTTACTAAAAATGATATGGGATAAAAAGTTACCTAATTTTATAAACCAAGTAAGAGTTGGAGAAGGCATATTTTGTGGAGTTGAAGCAATAAAAAGAGAGAGACTTCCTGGTTTAAGAGAAGATACATTTTTACTTGAAGCAGAGTTAATTGAAGTTAAAAGAAAACCATCAAAACCATGGGGAGAGAGAACAAAAGATGCTTTTGGAGAAGAAGTTGAATTTAAAGATGAAGGTGAAATGATAAGGGGGATTCTTTCTCTTGGAAGACAAGATGTAAATTTAGGTGGAATAAAAAACGACGAAGATATTAAAATAGTTGGTGCATCAAGTGATCATATGGTTATCAATTTAAATAAAAGATACTTTTCAAAAGTTGGAGATGTAATTTCGTTCAGGTTAAATTACTCAGGTGTTTTATCTGCAATGACTTCTCCTTATATAGAAAAAATTTACATTGAAGAATGAAATATAAACTATTTTTCACATTTTTGAAAATAAGCACATTAACTTTGGGTGGTGGTTATGCAATGGTTCCAATAATTGAAAGAGAAATCATAAAGAAAAATGTAATTGAAAAAGAAGAATTTTTGAACCTTTTCTCAAAAGCACAAAGTTCACCTGGTCCTATTGCAGTAAACACTGCATTTATGGTTGGAATGAAACTTGGCGGAGTTATGCTTGGACTTTATTATGTTTTAGGAGTTTTTATTCCTCCATTTTTTGCTATTTTAATAGTAGCTTCACTTTTCAAAAAATATATTGATATTTTATATGTCCAACATTTTTTAGAGGGAATAAGAGTTGGAATTTCAATAATATTGATTAACTTTTTATTAGGGATAATAAAAAACTTTAAAATTATTGAAGCAATTTTTCTTTTATTTGGGTTTTTATTAATCTTTCTTTTTAAACTTCACTCAATTTATACACTCGTTTTAATAACCTTTTTTTATTTTGTTTTTACATCCAAAAGGAATAAAAAATGATTCTAAAATTATTTTTTATATTTTTTAAAATAGGTTTATTTTCTTATGGTGGTGGTTGGAGTGCTTTATCAATAATAAAAGATGAACTTGTAAATGTTTACAAATTAATAACTCTAAAAGAGTTTCTTGATATGGTTTCAATAGCCGAAATAACACCAGGACCTATTGCTTTAAATATAGCAACTTATACAGGAAATAAATTTGCTTCATTCACTGGTGGATTTTTTGCCTCAATTGGTTTGATTATGCCTGGAATAATTATATTGATTCTATTAGAAACAATTTTAAATTTTCTAAATAAAAAGTATGATCTTTCAAATTTTTATAAAAGTTTAAGAGTAGGAGTTGCTGTTTTAGTTTTATTTGCAACATATCTAATTACATCAAATTCAATAATAGATTTAAAAACATTTATAATTTTTTTAACTCTTCTAATGTTAATTTTTATAAAAAAAGAAATTCATCCACTTATTGTTGTTTTTCTTGGTGGTATAGGTGTTATGCTTATTAAAATGATATAATTTTTTAAAAAGTTGAAAGGAGGAAAAAATGGAAATAAAGGAATTTTTAGATAAGGTAAACAGTGAGTTAAAGGAATTAATTAAAGAAGTTAGTCTAAATTATTGGAATCTCGCAACAACTGGTCAAAGAGAATGGGAAGAAAAATTAAAAGAAAGTGACTTAAAATTGAGAAGATATCTTTCAGACAAAGAGAAATTTAAATTAGTTGAAAAATATTTAAAAGATACATCATTATCAAAAATTGAATATAGAGAGCTTCTTCTTTTAAGAAATGAGATGCTTCCAAATCAAATTAGTGAGGACAAATTAAAAGAGTTATCAACAAAAGAAATTGAGATTGAATCAATTTTTGTAAATTTTAGAGGAAAAATTGATGGAAAGGAAGTCAGTGATAATGAAATTGTAGAAATTTTAAGAAATGAAAAAGATTCAAACTTAAGAAAAAAGGCATGGGAAGCTAGTAAAGAAATAGGAGAAGTTGTTGCTCCAAAAATATATGACTTAGTTAAACTTAGAAATTCAATAGCAAGAGATTTTGGTTATTCAAATTATTATGAGATGATGTTTGAATTACAAGAACTAAATGTAAATGAAGTTCACAAAATGTTTAAAGATTTTAAATCCAAAACAGATACATCTTTTATGATTATTAAAGATGAGGTAGATGAAAGAGTTGCAAGTAAACTAGGAGTTTCACAAGAAAATTTAATGCCTTGGCATTATAGTGATAGATTTTTCCAAGAGGCACCTAATGTATATAATATTCCTTTTGATGTAATATTTAAAAATAGAAATATTGAAGATTTAACAAAAAGAACCTATTTAGAAATTGGAATGGAAGTGGAAGAAATTTTAAAAAGAAGTGATCTTTATGAAAGAAAAGGCAAAAATCAACATGCTTTTTGTATTTTTATAGATAGAGAAGATGATGTAAGAATTCTTGCTAATATAAGACCAAATGAAAAATGGGCTGAAACAATGCTTCATGAGATGGGTCATGCAGTTTACGATAAATATATAGATAAAACTTTACCTGTTATTTTAAGAACTCCCTCTCACATATTTACTACAGAAGCAGTAGCTATGTTTTTTGGAAGATTATCAAGAAGACCAGAGTGGTATAAAAAAATTGTAAGATTAGATGAGAGTGAGGTTGAAAAGTTTGAAAACGAACTACACATTTCTTTGAGAGATCAACTTATGATATCAGCAAGGTGGATAATTAATTTTGTTTTCTTTGAAAGAGAACTTTATGAAAGAGAAGAAAATATAGATTCACTTTGGTATGATTTCGTTTCTCAAAATCAATTTTTAAATATTCCAGAAGAAAGAAGAGGAAAACCCGATTGGGCTGCAAAAATCCATTTTGGAACAAATCCAGTATATTATCAAAATTATCTTCTAGGTGAAATGATGGCTTCTCAAATGAGATTTTATTTAAAAGAGAATATATCAGATGATATTTTTAACAAAAAAGTCGGTGCATTTTTTATAAATAAAATATTCAAACCAGGGGCAAGTTTAAGATGGGATGAACTTTTAATTCAATCAACTGGTGAAACACTAAACCCAGATTATCTTGTAAAAGAAGTTTCAATAATCTAATAAGGAGGAAATATGAGTTTAAAGGGAAGAGATCTATTAACTCTCTATGACTTTACAAAAGAGGAATTAAATTTATTTTTAAAAGCAGGTGAAGAGCTAAAATTAAAATCAAAAATGGGAGAAAAAACACCAATTCTTTCAGGTAAAAAGCTTGGAATGATTTTTGAAAAACCATCTACAAGAACTAGAGTTTCTTTTGAAGTTGCAATGTATGAACTTGGAGGACATGCAATTTATCTTTCATCTAGTGAACTACAACTTAAAAGAGGTGAAACAATTGCAGATACAGCAAGAGTTTTATCAAGATATCTTGATGGCATTATGGCAAGAGTTTTTTCTCATAAAGATTTGGTTGAACTTGCAAAATATGCTTCAATTCCAGTTATAAATGGACTCTCTGACATGTTTCATCCCTGTCAAGTTTTAGGTGATCTTTTAACTATTAAAGAAAAGAAGGGAAGATTAGAAGGGATAAAACTAACTTATGTTGGAGATGGAAACAATGTTTGTCACTCTTTAATGATTGGTGGTGTTAAAATGGGGCTTAAAGTTGTTGTATCAACTCCAAAAGAATATGAACCAAATCCAGAAGTTGTAAAAATGGCAAAAGAAGGTGAAAAATATGGTGGAGAACTCATATTAATTGAAGATCCTATTGAAGCAGTTAAAGATAGCGATGTTATATATACTGATGTTTGGGTTTCTATGGGTCAGGAAGATAGTGAAATTAAAAAGAAAAAACTAGAGATTTATCAAGTAAATAAAGAACTTGTAAAATATGCAAAAGAAGATTTTATTTTTATGCATTGTTTACCTGCTCACAGAGGAGAAGAGGTAGTTGATGAAGTTATAGATAGTGCTAATTCAGTTGTTTTTGATCAAGCAGAAAATAGATTACATATTCAAAAGGGAATTTTATCTTTGCTTTTATAAAACTGATGAGGTTTAAAAATTGATTTTAGAAAAAAGGGAATGGATAATAATAACTATTGTTGCATTTGTCTTAGGAATAATTATAGGTTTTTACTCATCAAAACTCAGTTCAAAAGAGACATTAACTTTAAATGAAACAAAAGAAAAGATATATGTTCAGATAGTAGGAGAGATAAAATATCCAGGTGTCTATGAAATGGAGAATGGTGATAGAGTTTTTCAACTTGTTGAGAAAGCAGGTGGTCTTTCTGAAAATGCAGATATTAATTCTATAAATCTTTCAAAAAAACTAATTGATGGTGAAAAAATAACTGTATTTGCAAAAAAATCTTTAACTGAAGATGATTCAAAGACTACTCAATCTGGAATATCATCAACCAAACCTAAATCAAATCTTATTAATATAAACACTGCATCAAAAGAAGAACTTGAATCACTTCCTGGGATTGGTCCAACTCTCGCCCAAAGAATTATTGATTATAGAGAAACAAATGGATATTTTCAAACAATTGAAGATATTAAGAAAGTTTCAGGGATAGGAGATAAGAAGTTTGAGGCTATTAAAAATTTAATTACAGTTGGTCCTTGAGAAAACTATTTAGGATAATTTTTATTTTCTTTCTCCTATCCCTTTTCTCTATTAAGTATCCATTTTTAATTATTTTTTTATTTATCCCAATTTTATTTATCAGAAGAAGGGATTTTTTTATTTTCTATTCAATTTTTATAATTTTAGGACTAACAAGAGTTTATTTTTTTAAAACTCCATCTTTTTTAGAACTTAAAGAAAACATAATTAAGGGAGAAGTAGTTTCATATGAAAATGAAAATAGTTTTGTATTAAAAAACAATTTGGGAAAATTTTTAGTGTATAAAAATGGTGATTTTTTTCTAAAACCGGGTGATAAAATTTCGATTGAGGGATTTTTTCTAAATAGTCTCAAAGGAAACCCTGGAGAAGAAAGTTATTATATATATTCTTTAACCGAAGGAATAAGAGGGAATTTTTATGCAAATAAAATAGAAATTATCGAAAAAAATCAAAGTTTAATTTCAAAATTAAGAGAAAAAATTTACAATAATTTAAACATTTTCGGAAAAAATTCTGAAATTTTCGAAGGTTTTATTTTTGGAGGCAAAACAGTTGATAGTGAAATAAAAGAACTTTTTAAATATAGTGGAACAATTCACCTTTTTGCTATCTCAGGAATTCATCTTTCAATTTTGGGTGGATTTTTCTCAATCTTTCTCAATCCTTTGATTGTTATTATTATTCTTTTTATATATCTTATTATAATTCTCTTTCCAGTTTCAGCATTAAGAGCTTTTTTTATGTACTCATTCTTTTTAATTGGCAAGGTTTTCAAAAGAGAGATTGATACATTAAATTCACTTCTATTTTCAGCAATAATTCTAATTTTAATAAATCCACTTAATTTAATTTCTCCATCTTTTTTATTAACATTTATATCTACCCTCTCGATAATAACAATTTCAGAAAAATTTAAAAATAGATTACTAAAATTTTTAATGCTACCTTCTTTTATTATCTTTGGTTCTTTTCCTATTCTTATATATTTCTTCCCTTTTTTCTCTTTTATAACACTAATATCAAATTTAGTGATAATTCCTTTAATTTCATTGTTTCTTCCGGTTATTTTCTTTTTTTCGTTAATATCTATAATTTTCAAAGAGTCAATATTAATACTTAAACCAATTTGCTATATAATTGAAAAATTAGTTTCTTTTTTCTCAAACACTCCTTTATCTTCAATTGGTATTAAAAAACCTACTACTCTTTTTATTATCTTTTATTTTATTATCTATTTTATTGTTGTTTTAATTTTTTTAAAAGAAATTGAATTAAAAAAAGTAAAACAATATTTTATTATTTTTTTAATTATAACTTTGATTACATTTTCTTTTCCCTATTTAAAAGATTTTAATAACTTTAAAATAATTTTTTTTGATGTTGGAGAAGGTGATTCAATTTTGATCAAAACACCAAAAAATGAAACTATATTAGTTGATGGTGGAGGAACCTCAGATAAAGAGAAAAAAAGCCCTGGAATGAGAGTTTTAAATTCTTTAAAGAGATTGGGAATAAATGAAATTGATTATGTTATTTTTACTCATGAAGATAGTGATCATATTGAAGGGCTTTTTCATGTAATAAAAAGAGTAAAAATTAAAAATTTACTTTATCCTGATATAAATTTGTCTAATTATGGAATAGATTTAGCAAAAATTCTTCAAAAAGAAAAAATATTAATAAATAAATTGAAAAGAGGAGATGAATTTGAAATATGTGGGGTAAAATTTTTTGTTTTAAATCCTTATCCTAATGGAAAAGAATATTTGAGAGCAAATGATAATAACAATTCACTTTCTATAATTGTAGAATATGAAAATTTTAAATTTTTTTTAAGTGGTGATATTGAAAATGAAGCAATAGAAGAAATATATAATCTTTATCCTGATAAATTGAAGAATGTTTTTATATTAAAAGTTCCTCACCATGGAAGTAAAAATTCCTATAATGAAAATTTTTTTAATATTTTAAATCCTCAAATTTCAGTAATTTCTGTTGGATCAAATAATTTTGGTCATCCATCAGATGATGTTATAAATTATCTTAATTCTTTGAATTCTAAAATTTATAGAACAGATAAAGATGGAGCAGTTGAATGTGAAATAGATAATAATAAAAATTATAATATAAAAAGTTATAATTTCTCTGAAATAACTATTAATCTTTTTGAATGAATTGAGTACTCCTCGAAATTATACCCACCAAAACATTTTATAATTCTAAAACCTGCTTCTTTAAGATAAAATTCTATTTCTTTATATGTAAAAACTCTATATATTCTTATATAACTTTTATTATTTCCATTATTAATAATAACTCTTTCAGTTTTTAATCTACTTGTTTTAATATTTAATTCATTTCTCTCTAGAATATAGAAATTTCCTTCCTTTTCCCATCTTTCTTTTGGAAGATTTTTTAACATATAATAAATGTTTTCAAGATCAAGTAAAAACTTTCCATTATCTTTTAAGGAGTTATTGACTTTTTTAAGCAAAAATAGGTTTTCCTCGTCTGAAAAATAACCAAAACTTGTCCAAATTGATATTACTGCATTAAATTCATTCTGAAAATTAATTTCTCTCATATCTATTTTTTTAAAATCAATATTTTCTAAATCACCTTTTAAATTTTTTCCTATTTCAATATATTTTTCATTAAAATCAATTCCGAGACCAGAAATTCCTCTTCTTCCCAGTTCTAAAATATGTCTTCCAATTCCGCAACCTAAATCTAAAACTTTATCACCCATTTTAAGAGAAAGAGCATTTATTATAAAATCAACTTGTTTAAAAGTAAGTTCTTCTTTTTGCTTTTTAAGATAAAGCTCAAGATAATTATCATCAAAAAAATCAAAATACCACTCTTCCATATTTCCTCTTAATTTAAATCTTACAAAAATTTTTAAAAAAATTAAGTTGTTTGAATAAAATTAAAAATTTTGATATTATTAAATTGACCCTCGGGCTATCGTGTTGAAAAGGATGGGTTGGGCCAACACGGTAAAAAATGGGATTCAATATCTTTATAACTTCTTCTGGGATGGAAGAGTTATAAATGAGAATCCCACCTGCTTGGATGCAGGTTCAATCCTATCCTGACTCACGTAGCCTGGGGGATTTTTTAAATGAAAGAAATTGGAAAAGTATTAGAAAATAAAAACAAATTTTCTATAGTTGAAGTTGGTGGTTCTTATTGTGAAAGTTGTATAAGCAAAGAAAAATGTTTATTTCATAGAGAAAGAGAGAAATTGGTTGAAGCAGAAAATAAAATAAATGCAAAACCAGGAGATATTGTTCTTTTGGAAGTTCCACCAAAAAAATATGTTTTTATTACATTCGTTATTTATTTAATTCCGATAATCTCTATGTTTGTTGGTTCTATATTAGGTGAATATATATTTAAAAATATTTATTTTAAAGGAGAAAACATTACTCCAATTTTGTCAGGATTTATATTTTTAGTTTTTTCTATCCTATTAATTCGGGTTTTCAATAAATTCCTTTTGTTAAGACCTAAAATAGAAGAGGTAATTAATGAAGATTTCTTAAAAAATCTAACAGATGAAAATTCTTGATTTAAAATTAAAAGTTGATATATTAAAATTCAAGGAGATAAATTATGGGAATTGAAGGTAATATTAAAGACTTTCCTTTAATTGATGTGTTGAACCTTCTCTCCTTCGGAACAAAGACAGGAGTTCTTGTTATATCAGGTAAAAAAAATGATGAACTATTAAATGGAGAAATCTATTTTATGGGTGGAAAAATAGTTGATGCAATTTGTGGAAATAAAAGGGGAGAAGAAGCATTTTATTCTATTTTTTTGATGAGTGAAGGTAATTTTACTTTTAAAACACAAAATATAAATATAACACCAAAAATCGAAAAAAGTTTTGATAATCTTTTACTTGAAGCAATAAGAAAAGCGGATGAAATTAAAGTATTATATTCAAAAATACCAGATCTTGCAACTGTTTTAGAAACAAATCCAAATGTTGAAGCAAGTGAAATACGTCTTTCTTCTGATGAATGGCAAGTACTAAACTTATTTAAAGATAAAAAAAGCATAAAAGAGGCACTTAAAATTTCACCATTTTCTGAGTTTGAAACTTTAAAATCAATTTATCTTTTGCTTTCATTTAATCTTTTAACAAAAGCAGAAGAAATTGAGATAGATTTATCAAAAATTATTCCAAAAAGGGTTATCACTCCTGTAAAAGATGCTTTATCAATTTTAGGACTTTCTCAACCAAGAACAATTTGTGAAAAAGTTCTATTTAAAGTTGATGGAGTTAGAAGTCTACAAGATATAGCAAATGAATTAAAAATTTCAAAACAAGAAATTTTGAGTTGTTTTATAAAACTTCTGAAAGAAACAAAAATTATAGCCAATATATCTCTTGAAAAAATAAAAGTAATAGAAAGATTAACAAAGGAGGAGTAAATGAGATTAGAGAATTTTTTGTATCCTGCAATTCTTGTTTTAATATTCCACTTTTTCATTTTAATTGCTTTAAAAATTAGAAGAGGTGTATCTTTAGCATTCTTCTATCTTTTGATAGGTGGAATTCTCTCTATAATTCAGTTTGTAAGTTTTCCTGGATATCTTGCTTTATTAAGAGGTTTAAGTATTCAAGGTATACCTCTTATTCCTGTTTATTTTATCTCAATTGTTATAATTTCGATCTTTATAATATTTGAAATGTTTGATATTGAAATTAGTAGAAATTATACAATTTCTTTAATTTTTGGAAGAATTCTTGTTATTCTCCTTTTCTTTTCTATTGTTTTCATTGAATATTTATTATCTTCTTTAGGAACAGAAAAATTTCAATTAAAAAATGTTTTTGATTATGTTTATCTTATAACAGGTAAGCCAACGCAAATTTTAATAACTCTTGCATTCTTTATCGGAGCAATTTTTGTTGCTTTTCTTATTTATGCACTTTTAAGAGCTGTTAAATTACCTTTCTTTATTGCTTCAATAATTTCTATTTTTGTTGGAGGTTTAGTTAATCTGATGAGTGTTAGTTTTCCACTATTTTTCTATGTTCCACAAATGTTCTTTGGTGTTTTTTATCATTTAGCTTTTGTTGGTATAATTTTATCTTTTATAACATTTATTCTCTGGGGTTGGGTGAAAGGAAAAGAATAATTAAAGATCCGCTAATTGAAAAAATAATTAATTCAAAAAATTATAAAAATAATATAAGAAATATTGTTGAATTAGATGAAATTAAACCAAATTTAATTCCACTTGACTTTTTAAATGAAAATTTAAAAAATAAATTAGAAAAAATCGGAATAAACTTTTTTTATGAATATCAGAAGGAAGTTTACAACTCAATTAAAAATAGAGAAAATATAGCTATTATATCTCCAACTGCATCAGGAAAAACAATTGCATTTCACTTACCTATATATGAATTTATAAAAAATGGTGAAAAAGCAATTTATATCTATCCAACAAAAGCGCTAACAAGAGATCAAGAAAGGCAAATTTTAAATCTCACAGAAGAAATTAAATGTGGTGTCTATGATGGAGATACAGATATTTCGTTAAGAAAGAAAATAAGGGAGGAAGCACAAATTTTATTTACAAATCCAGAAATGATTCATTATTCTATTCTTCCCTACCACACAAATTGGAGTAGATTTATAAGCAGACTTTCTTATATTGTTTTCGATGAGGCACATATCTATAATGGAGTCTTTGGTTCAAATATCTCTTCTCTTATAAAAAGAATGAAAAGAATTTTCAAGTTTTATGAAAAAGATGTTAAATTTGTTTTTTCCTCAGCAACAGTTGGAAATCCAGAGGAGTTTTTTTATAATCTTTTTGGTGAAAAAATAAAAATAATTAGAGGAGATAAAACTCCCAGAAAAAAGAAAAAGTTCATTTTTATTAAAACACCAGATGAAAGATCAATTCTTATTGAAGCAATGTGGATAACAGAACTATTAGTAAATTCAGATTATAGAGGAATTGCATTTATGAGAAGTAGAAAAGGGGTAGAACTTTTATATAGATATTTAAGAGAGAAATTAGATGAAAAATTAACTAAAAAAGTTTTACCTTATAGAGCAGGTTATTCAAAAGAAAGAAGGAGAGAAATTGAGAAAAAGCTCCTTCAAGGAGATATAAATTTTGTAATTTCAACAAATGCATTAGAACTTGGAATTGATATTGGTGACCTTGATATAGTTTTAATTGTAGGTTATCCAGGAACAATATCTTCATTTTTGCAGGAAAGTGGAAGAGCAGGAAGAAAAAGAGAGGGGTACACAATATTTATTGCTGATAAAGATCCTTTAAATGAATATATAGTGAATCACCCAGAGGAAATTTTTGAAAAGGGGTCAGAAAATTTAATTATTGATCCAGAAAATCCACATTTATTAAAAAAACATATTTTATGTGCATCATTTGAAATTCCAATTCATAAAAACGATGATTTTTATTTTAAAGATGTATGTGAAAATTTAAAAAAAGAAGATAAATTAAAAGAAGTTGATGGTAGATTAATTCCAAATTCTCTTAATTTTCCTCATAAAAATGTCACCCTTAGAAGTTTTGAAGAAGATGATTTTATTCTTTATGATGAAGATAAAAAAGAAATTGAAAGAATTGATGAAAGAAGAGCATATTCAGAGGCACATCCTGGTGCAGTTTACTATTTTGAAGGAGACTCATTTGTTGTAAATGATTTTGATATTAGAAATAAGGAAATTTATTTAATAAAAAAGGAGGTTGATTATTATACTCAATCTCTTGAAATTGTTTCAACAAAAATTCTAAAGGAGATGAATAACAAAAAAGAAAGGTCTCTTCAAATATTTTACGGAGAATTAGAAGTAACTTCACAAATTTATGGTTATCAGAAAAGGAAACATTTTACAAATGACCTTATAGGTGAATTTCCACTTGACTTACCAAGAATAGTTTTTGAAACAAAAGGATTTTGGTTTACTATAATCGAAGAAATTAAAAAAGATGTCTTAAAGTTCCATTTTGATTTTAATGGCTCAATTCATGCACTAGAACATCTTCTAATTGGCGTTTTTCCACTTATTGCAATTTGTGATAGAAGAGACCTTGGAGGCCTATCTCACCCAATTCATCCAGATACAGATAAACCAACAATATTTATTTATGATGCTTATCCTGGGGGAGTTGGATTTTCAAAAAAAGGGTTTGATTATATCGAAAAATTATTAACTTTTGGACTTGATGTAATTAAAAATTGTAAATGCGAAGATGGTTGCCCATCTTGTATTTACTCTCCAAAATGTGGAAATAAAAATAAACCACTCGATAAAAAAGGTGCTATTTTAATTTTAGAGAAAATTTTGAATTTATAGAGTTAATTTTACAAAAATTCACCTCTCCTTTTTATTGAAAGGCTTAAAATTATAAAAAGTGTTAAGTTCATTAATATTAAAATTAATATATAAAATATAGAATTCTCTAATCTCCCTTTTTCTGCTATTTCAAGAATTGGTTTAATAAGGTAATAAGTAGGAAAAATTTTTGATATAATTTCTGGAATTTTTGGAAATAGAGTTTGAATTACTGGAAAGAAAAGAACTATTCCTCCAATTTTCCAAAATGAAAGAAGAGTCGCAAAGTCATTTAGATAAATCCCAAGAATTATTCCCAAAAATGTCGCCATAATTGTACCTAAAAATGTTAAAACTAGCAACATAAGAGGATTAATCATAAAAATATTATTAATAATTAAAATAATTATCCCAGTAAATAAACTTACAATAAAACCAAATAACCACTTTGAAAATAATATTTCATTTAACTGAAGTGATGAAGCCTTTAATGCATCAAGAGTTTTTTTTCTTTTTTCTTCAATTAACGATGTTGATGGAATAAACAATCCACCAAAAAATATAGCTATCATTACAATTAATGGAAAAACTCTTAATTTAATTGAAAGTCCTTTTTCTCCTATCTCTTCAGTTTCAATATTAACTTTAATATCTTTCTGAAACAATTTTCGAATTATATTTCCTAAAGTAACAACAATTATTGCTCTATTCCTTGCATAACTTTCACCAAATATATAACTTTTTAAAATTACCTTTTCGCCACTCTTTAATTTTTCATCAAAATATTTTGGAATAACTATCCCTATATCAATTATTCCATTACTAACGTTTGATTTTAAAGAATCAATTGATTTATACTCTTTAGTAATTATTGATTTTGTTTCATATATTATATTCTTAATGTCTGACTCTCCTTCAAAATAAATACCTAATCTTGGTGTTCTTATATAAAAAGAGCCAAGAAGTAAAGAAAGAACAATTGATATTAAAAATGGGGCAAGGAGGGACCAAATAATAATAAATCTTTTTGAGCCTATTTTAAATTCTTTTAATAATAAAATAAATATTCTCTTAAAACTCATGTTAATCTCCTTTTAAGAAAAAAAGAACCAAATAAGAATAAAATTGCCGAAGTAAATATTAATATTAAGATATTTAAATTTATTTCTTCTAAAGAAGAAGAAAAATTAATAATTTTATGAAGAGCATCTGTAATATAATGTGATGGAATTAATTTTACCCAACCTGTTAAAGAACCTGGGGCTAAGATGTTAAAAGAGGGAATTAAAAAAATAACAAAAACAAGAAATCCATATCCAATTATAGACATCATGTCATTTGCTATTGAACCTATTAAAAAACCGATACTTATTGAGAACAAACTTCCTAAAAAAAGAATTAAAAATATCAATGGGAAACTTTTAAATCCTGTAGTAATTATTGTGAATAATATAGAAGGAATTAAAGTTGTTATTAAACCTATTATAGATTTAGAAAAGAAAATTTCTCCAATTGTAACAGGAGTTGATAGAAGAGCAAAGATCGTTTTATTTTCTAACTCTTCGCTTATTAAATTTGCTAAACCAAGAGTTTCAGTAACAATAAGAAAAAATGCAAAAACAGGAATTAATCTTTTAGATGTTGGAATTTGTTTTCCTGCCATATCAACACCTATAATCTCATTTTCGCTCTCTATATTCAAAAAATATCCAAATTCTGTATGATAAAGTTCTTTTGCTATATATTCATATGCTTCTTTCATCTCCTCTTCTGTATTTGAATTTATAAAAATTTTTATAAGTTTACTTCTTTCTATATTTTCTGGAAAATATAAGCCAAATGAAATTTCTCCTCTTTCAATTAGTTTTTGTAAATCATTTACTGATTTTGCTTGTAAAATCATTACTTTTTGCTTTTCAAGAAAATAATAGACTCTTGTTAGAGGAACCTCTGAATAAATCCCAATCTTTATTTTATCTTCTTGAGTTTTTGGAAGAGCAAAATATATAATCAAGTAAGCGACAAGCCCAAGAATTGTAATTAAAGAAAAAAATCTGTTTTTGAAAAAGAGTGTTAAATCTTTTTTTGTAAGTGTTATTATATTTTTTAAATTCATTCCTTTAGACCTCTTCCTGTTATTTGTATAAAAATATCTTCGAGGGTGGCTTCTTCACTATGAACTGTAACTACTTTTTCACTTTTAAAAGTTTTTAATATTTCTTCAATAGATTCATCTCTATCAAGTATTATTTCTTTTTCATAAATTTCTCCATTTTCCTTTTGAAGTATTATCTTAAGGCCTCTTTTTCCAAATCTAGTTTTTAAATTTAGTGGATTATCAATAGCGACTATTTTTCCATTATTGATAAATGCAACTCTATCAGATAAAACATCTGCTTCATACATATCATGAGTTGTTAAAAATATTGTTTTTCCTTTTTTCTTTTCTTCAATAATTATTTTTCTAATATCTTCAGAAGAAACTGGGTCTAGACCTTGCGTTGGTTCATCAAGGAAAAGAATCTCTGGATCATTTACTAAAGAGCGAGCAACCATTAATCTTTGTTTCATGCCTTTAGAAAAAGTTTTAACTAAATCTTTCTCTTTTCCTTTTAATCCAACTTTTTCAAGAAGTTCATCTGGTTTAAAATTTTTTATTCCAAATAAATTTGCAAAAAGAATAAGATTCTCTTTTGCAGATAAATCTTCATACAAATTTGTATATTCAAAACAAACACCAATATGCTTTTGAACTTTTTTAGGCTCTTTTGATACATCAATTCCTAAAATTTTTGCTTCACCTTCATTTGGTTTAAGAAGCCCTATTAACATTTTAAAAGTGGTTGTTTTCCCTGCACCATTTGGCCCAAGAAAACCTAATATCTCTCCTTTGTTAACAAAAAAACTTATATGATCAACTGCAAGATTTTTTCCATAACTATATGTTATTCTATTTGCTTCTATAACTTTTTCCATAAAACCTCCTTTTGGATAATTATAACTGATTAGTCATATGACTATCAAGTCATGTTATTTAGATAATCCGTTTCTTAATAATTTAACAAAATAATTTTGAAGTTCTTTCAAAAAACTAACTGGAAGTTCTTTTGATGAAATTCCTTTATTTAATGCATAATCTATTATATATTTTTTGAAATTCATTACAGCGCCTTCCATAAAAATAAGAATCAAATCTATTGGTATATCATCTCTTACAAACCCATTCTTTTGGTTTTTTTCTATTATTAATTTCAAGCTCTCTCTAAATTTATTCAAAAAAAGTTTATTTATCTCTTCTTTAAATTGAATATCAAAACCAAAAAGTGCTCTTTCAAGAAGAAGATATTCATCTGGATATTCTAAGAAAAGTTTCCAATTTGATTCAAAGGATTCAATAAGATAATCAAAAACATTTATTTTTTCAAAATCAATTTTCTTTGAAATTTCAAACATTTTCTTTATTGCCTCTTTTATGGCATAAAAATACATATCTTTTTTATTAACAAAATATTGATACATACTGCCTTTAGATACTTTACATTCCTTTGCAACATCATCTATGTCGACCTTATCATATGGATTTTTTCCAAAATATTTTATAAGTGTTTTTAATATCTTTTTCCTCTTTTTAGCACTTAAATTAAAAAAAGTATTTTTTGGCATAAATTTTAATTCCTTCTTTTAAAATTATAACTCATTAGTCATATTCAAATCAAAAACTACAAATTCAAGTTTTACTTTTACTAAAATTTATGATAAATTATTATAGATTGTTGGAGGAAGTTAAGAATGAAGAAGGTAACACTTGATGAAGTATTAAACAAGCCTCTTTTTCCTATTATGTGGAAACTTGGATGGCCAGTAATGATTTCTTCTATTCTTGAAACTGTTTACCACCTTGCTGATACATTTTGGCTAGGACATCTACCACAGGGAGAAAGTGGAAATGCTGTAGCAGGTCTTCAACTTGCATTTCCTAGTATGTGGTTTTTAATTTCTTTTGCGTCTGGCTTTGCAATGGCAGGAGTTGCTCTTGTCTCTCAATATACAGGAGCAAGAGAACATGAAAAAGCAAATATTGCAGCATCTCAAGTTGTAACTTTAACTTTTATTTTTGGAACACTTCTTGGAATATTTGGATTCTTTTTTATCCCATTTTTAATAAATGTGTTAACAAATGCAAAAGAGTTGACCTTAGTTGCAAATACTTATCTTAAAGTTATTTTTTTAGGTTTTCCTTTTATGTTTTTAAATGGAATTTTTAGAGCAGTTATGGTTTCTTATGGAGATACCCTCACTCCTATGTATGTCTCTGTCTTTACAAATATTTTAAATATTTTTTTAGACCCAGTTTTAATTTTTGGTCTTGGCCCATTCCCTAAAATGGGAATAGTTGGTGCAGCTGTTGCAACAATATTTTCAATGTTTATTGCATCTGCAATTGCAATGTACTATCTTATGAGTGGAAAAAGGGGAATTCATGTTAAAAAAGAATATTTAAAACCAGATTTTATTTGGATTAAAAAAATATTTAAGATTGGTCTTCCTGCTGCAATAGGGCAAAGCGCTGAAGCATTTGGTTTTGTTGTTTTAACTGGAATTATTGGAAGATTACAACATGCAAGAGTTGCAATTGCAGCATATGGAATAGGCGATAGACTACTCTCATTTTCTTTTATTGCAATTGATGGGCTTGCTACAGGTCTTACAACAATAATTGGACAATCGCTTGGTGCAGATAGAATTGATAGAGCATCTTTTGCAGCGAAAAGGGGAATGTTTTTTATGTTTATTGTTTTATGTATAGAGACTTTTGTGTTAGTTTTATTTAGAAAACAATTAGTGATGTTATTTATTCCTAATGAGATAGAAATTATTGAAGAAGGTGGAAGATTTATGCTTTATTTTGCACCAGCAATTCCATTGTTTGGAGTGATAAGAGGTATTATGTCAGCATTTCAAGCATCTGGACATAACACTCCAAATATGATTATTGCATTTTTAAGATTATGGGGATTAAGAGTTCCTTTAAGTTATATTTTTGGTTTTACACTAAAAATGAATTCAACAGGTGTATGGATTGGAATGACTTTAAGTAATTTTATAACTGCTCTTGTTGCAACATTTCTATTTCTAAAAGGTGGTTGGAAAAAGAAGGTCATTGAAGAAAAAGTTGAGGTTTTGGTTTAAAAATAATTATGAAGAGTTTAATAAATTTAATAGAGAAGTATAGTTCCTATTTTTTGATTTTAGTTGTAATTTTTGGAATTTTATTTCCATATTTTGAAATTTTTTCCAAATATATTACATATTTTTTAATGATTATTCTTTTAATAACATTTTTGAAAGTTGATTTTAATTGTATAAGAATCTATATAAAAAAACCTCTTTTAGTCTTATATATTCTTTTAATAAATTCAATCATAACACCAATAATTATTTATCTTGTATATAGATCATTCACCTCAGATTACTATTTTTTAAGTGCGCTTATGCTTTTAGCTCTTGTTCCAACTGGTGTTGCTGCATCTGCGATGACAGACTTATCAAATGGAAACACTCTTCTCTCTGTTTTAATAACTATCTTAACTCATATTTTAGCACCAATATTAATTCCAATTTTCTTTTTTATACTTTTTAGAAAAGTAATAAAATTAGATTATTTTCAAGTTTTTATAACAATCTCAAGATTAATTTTCATCCCATTGATATTATCATTTCCGATAAAAAAATATTTTAAAGGTTTTACAAATTTTATAGGAAACAATAGCAAAATAATTACTTTGATTTTTGTTACTCTTCTATCTCTTGGAATTATTTCAATTACAGCTCAATATATTAGAAATAATCCTTTATTAGTTATAAAATATATTTTAATTTTATATTCTGAATTTATTTTATTTCAAATTATAAACTTTTTTGCACCTTTCTTTTTAAAAATTCCAGATAGAATAGCAATTTCTAATTCAAAGACATTCAATAATATTGCAATAGCAACTGTTCTTTCACTCCAATTTCTAGATCCTAAAAGTAGTTTAATAGTTATATTAGGTCAAATACCTTGGCCAACTATGTTGATACCTTTGAATATTCTTTTATATTTAACAAAAAATAAAAATAGTTCTTAAAGTTCTCCTATATCTTCAAGCCATAATTCAGGTTTTTCATTAATAAATTTTTTCATTAACTCTTTACATTCATCAAGATCTAAATCAATAACTTCAACTCCATGTTCTTCAAGAAATTTTCTATCTCCAGAAAAAGTTTCTGATTCTCCAACAATTACTTTTTTAATTCCAAATTGAACAATTGCACCAGAACATAAATAACATGGCATAAGAGTTGTGTATAAAATTTTGTCTTTATAACTTTTTATTCTTCCTGCGTTTCTTATTGCAACAATTTCAGCATGTGCAAGTGGATCATTATCTTGAACTCTTCTATTATGACCTTTTCCTAAAATTTTTCCATCTTTACTCACTAAAACTGAACCAATTGGTATTCCACCTTCTTCTAAACCCTTTTTTGCCTCTTGAATTGCAATTTCCATAAATTGATCAAGATTCTTTCTCATATTTTAATTTTATTATAAATTTATTATTGTTTTAAATATTCATTTCTCTTCTTAAATCAAGAAATCTTTTTGTTGCTTCACCAAAATTAAAATTATAATTAAAATCTTTCAAGGTACATTCAATTCCAGAAATAGTCACAAGCAAATCATTTGAATTCATAAATCCCATATGTCCAATTCTAAAACCTTTACCTTTTAGATCTCCAAACATTCCTGCAAGTTCAATATTATATCTTTCTCTTAATCTATTTACAAAATTTTCTCCATTTATATTTTCTGGAAGAAGAATAGCAGTAACACAAGGAGATGAATCTTCATCGTTTGCAAGAAATTTTAAGTTTGTTAGTTTGAGTGACTCTCTTATAAGATATTTAAAATTTTCATGTCTTTGATAGACATTTTGAAGCCCTTCTTCAAAAAGTATATTTAATGCTTCTCTTAAGCCAAATAAAACTGAAACTGGAAATGTTGTAAATGGTTCTCCTAAATCATGTCTCTTTTTAAGTTCTTTAATATTAAAATAATATGAATCTGTTTTATTATTCAAAGTAAATTCAAGGGCTCTTTTATTTACAGCAACAATTCCAATGCCTGGTGGTGACATAAGTCCCTTTTGAGATGCTGCAACCACAACATCAAGTTCCCAATCTTTCATATTTATCTCAGAAATTCCTATTGAACTTACTGCATCAACAACAATTAAAGCATCTGTTTTCTCTTTTAATTTTTTAGAAATATTTTTAATATCATTTATAATACCAGTTGAGGTTTCGTTGTGTGTTATAAAAATTGTTTTTATATCCTTATTTTTATTAACAACTTCAAGGATCTCATTTATATTTGCACTTTTTCCAGATGGAAATTTTAATCTAATTGGATCTCTCTCGTAAGATAAACAAATTTCATAAAACCTCTGTCCAAAAAATCCTGTATCAATTACTAAAACTTTATCACCTCTTAATGAAAAATTTTGTACTGCAAGTTCCATTGCTCCACTTCCAGACGACCCAAACATATACACTTCATCATCACAATTTAACATCTTTTTCAATAGTTCAATTGATTCAAGAAATATTTTTTTAAATTTAGGTCCTCTATGATTAATCATAGGTTGTGTCATTGCAGCAACAACTTTTGGTGGAAGTGGTGTTGGGCCAGGTATCATTAAAAATTCTTTGTCTATCATATTATCCCTCCTTTTTTAAAAAATTATTTAAATAAAACTCAATTTTTCTATTATTTAGTGTTATGATGGAATCAAAGTTTAAAAATTTTTTAATGTATTTAATAAATTGATACCCAAGAAAATAACTTCTCATTCTTCTGTTTTAATATTAAACTAATCACAAAAGAAATCAAATATCTCTTCTTTATTAAAAGCATAACAAAATCTTCATTACTTAATTTTACAAAACCATTGAGTAAATCCTAAACTGTAAATTAAGAAATAAAGTTCCTCATTTATAAATTTCTTCCAAACAAACTAATTTTTAATTCTATTCATAAATTTTTTATGTAATAATTATAAAAATCTCTTTTTATTTCTATTACATTAAATAAATTTATGCACCAAATTTTTTTAGTCTTCTCGAGTGGGCCAGTAAAAGTGACATTATATCTTCTCCCTTAATTATACCTAATTCTCCTCTTAAAGATTCTTTTTCAGTAAATCTTTCTGAAAAACCTTTAAAGATAAATGGTGAATTTAATAAAACAGGTACTGGATGGAATGAGTGAGATTTCATTGGAACTGGTGTTGAATGATCTCCTGTTATACATATTACATCAAAATTTAATGATAAAATTTCTGGAAGATAACTATCAAACTCTTCTATTACTTTAACTTTGTTTTCAAAATTTCCATCTTCTCCATAAGAATCTGTTTTTTTAATATGGAAATAAATAAAATCATAATTTTTATAATTCTCTTTTAAAACATCAACTTCATCTTTTATTGAATATCCATTAAAATTAATAACTTCCATTCCAAGAAGTTTTGTTAACCCTTTATACATTGGATATGTCGCAATTGAGAGTGCTCTTAATTTATAAATCTCATTAAACTTTGGAATATCTGGAGGAGATGAATAACCCCTTAAAAGAAGGAAATTCCCTTTTTCTTCTCTTAGCAATTCTCTTATTCTTCTTAAAAATTCTTTTAAAACTTCTGAGGTAGGTTTTGAACTTTCATTCATCGGTTCTGGAGAAATTATCTCTTTGTACTCTTTTTGTGGGTCAGTTTCTAAAATTTTACACATCTCTTCATTAACTTTGTATGGGAACCTTAATACTATTGCTGATCTATATTCCATTCCAGGTTTCATAAAAATCTTTACTCCATTAATTTCACTTATATTTTTAGTTATTTTTTCCGTTAATAAAATATTTTCTTCAGTTGACAATCTTCCAGCTCTTCTATCAATAACAATAAGTTTTCCGTCTTTTTCATCTACTTTAGCATAATTTGCCCTAATACAAATATCATTTTCAGTAACATCTAAGCCTACCCCGAGTGCTTCAAGAATTCCTCTTCCAATTTCATATTTAAGAGGATTGTATCCAAAAAGAGCAAGATGTCCAGGTCCACTTCCTGGTGTTATTCCTGGTAAAACAGGTATTTGCATACCTAGTGCGCTCTCTTTAGCTAATTTATCTAAATTTGGTGTATTTGCACTTTCAAGCGGTGTTTTTCCATTTTTGCTTGGTATATCACCTAAACCATCAAGAACAATAAGTAAAATTTTTGTATTATTTTCTTCAATCAATTCTTTTAAAATTTCAATTCTATCCATTTTAAATCTCCATTTTAATTTTCAGTACTTATATTAAAAATATTTTTTAATTGTAATAATAAAGGATAAGTGATAATTGTATATACAGGAACCTCAATTAATAAACTTATTATTCTTGGAGGAATAAGAACATATAAAGGAAGCTTAAATAATAAATTAATAAAATATATAATAATGGTGGATGTTATTAATTTTGTTATTGCAAATATAAAAATTATATTTATTAATTTCTTCTTATTTATAAATAAATAAAAACTTAATAAACCAGGTATAATTCCTTTTAAAGCTGAAGTAAAAGTAAAATGAGGCATATATGGACCCATTGGACTAATAAAATAACCAACTATATCTGAAATTATTCCAACAATACCTCCTAATATTGGACCAAAAATTATTCCAGTTAAAATTATTGGATAATCTCCAAATCCTATTCTAATACCCTCAACACCTCCAATAGAAATTCTAATACTTAATAATCTAGTAAGAACTATACTTAACGCAGTTAACAATGCTAATATTGTTATTGTTTTTGTTTTAAACATTAATACCTCCTAGTTCTAATATATCATTAAATAAAATTATATATAAATAAAATTATATAATAAATAACATGTTATTATTTTTTAAATATAAAAACTTTAAAAGAAAATTTAAAAGAAAAATAATAAAATTGGTTTAATTAAAGTTACAAAAGAGATATTAAGTTAAATTTAATCAAACAAAAAAGGAACTTATTAAAGTTATAAGGTGTAAGCCAAAAGTTAACTTAATTTTAAGATATATAAACTATCTTTTAAATCTTTAAATATTATCTTATGTAATTTTCAAAAATTTTTATTTTCATTAAATTGCATAAATTAATTTTTTAATACTGCTTTTGTCTCTAGTTGTTCTGTCTTATTAATGATATAAATATAAAAAACTTTCTTTTGAATTATATCTTCTTTTGGTGCATATCTTGGATTAATTTCAAAATTAGGAGAAAAATTGTGATTAAATAAAGAATGTGATTGCAAATAATTATATAAAATGTAAAAAATGCACAAAAGGATGCTTTACTAATTCAGTTTGTGAAAATGACGAGACTTTTTTAATAGATAAAAGCGAGTGTTTTGATTGTAGTGATTGTAATATTAATTGTCCTAAAAATAAATAAAAATTATTTTCCTATACAGAATCTCTCAAATATCTCTTTTAAGGTATCTTGATCAAATTCTTCACCAATTACATATTTTAATGCTTTGATTGCTTCTTTTAAATTTATTGAAATTTTATCAATTTCCTCTTTATTTAATATTATTTCTTTTAATATATTTTTTGCTTGAATAATTAGATTTTTTTCTCTTGATGAAATAGATAAAATCTGATCTGAATTTGGTATCTCTTTAAAGTTTTCTAATATTTTATTTTTTAACTCACTGATTCCATTTTTTGTTATACATGAGATAGAAATGACCTCTTTTCTCAAAATCTCCTCAAGTTTACTTTTATCAACTTTTTTAGGAAGATCATTTTTGTTTAAAACTGGTATATAATTTTTATTTTTTACTTTTTCTATTGCATATAAATCATCTTCATTTAATTCTGTAGATATATCAAACATTAAAATTATTAAATTTGATGAATCTAAAATTTTTTCGCTTCTTTCTTGTGCAATTTTATCAAGTTCATTTTCGATTTTTTTAATAACTCCTGCTGTGTCGATTATATCAACAGGAAGATAATCTAAATAGATTCTTTCTTTAACGACATCTCTTGTTGTTCCAGGAATGGATGAAACAATTACTCTTTCATCTTCCATAAATATATTAAATAGAGAAGATTTACCAACATTTGCTTTTCCAAAAATTGCAAGTTTAATTCCATCAACAAATGGCTTTGATTTTTCATATCTTTCAAGAATTTTTTCAATCGAAGATAAATTTTTATTTATTTTACTAAATATCTCCTCTTCTCTTATTAATTCAACATCGTCTGGAAAAGAAATTGATGCTTCAATAGAAAGCATTAATTCATTTAAATCATTAATTATTTTTTTTATTTCATCTGTTAGCTTCCCCTCTAAAACATTTAATGAAGATTTTAATTCTATTAAATCTTGTGAATAAACTATTCTATTAATTGCTTCTGCCCTAATCAAATCAATTTTTCCATTTAAGAATGCTCTCTCAGTAAATTCACCTGGTCTAGATAATCTTGCGCCATATTCAACAATTAATTCTAATATTTTATTCATTAGAACAGGAGATGAAAGAGTTTGAATTTCAACAATGTCTTCTCCAGTATATGAATTTGGGCCTTTATAATAAATTATAATTGCATCTCCAAGTGATGAACCATCTTTATCTTTTAAGAAAAAATGTTTTGCTACCCTAGGTTCAATATTAATATCTTTTTGTAATAATTTTTTTAAAATATATAATGAATTTTCTCCTGAAATTCTAATAATTCCAATTGCACCATAACCTCTTGGTGTTGAAATATTTGCAATTGTATCACTGGTCATTATCAGTTGATTTTAAAGCAACAACAACCCTTCTGTTTGGTTCTTTTCCTATTGAATATGTGTAAACATATTGATTGTTGGCAAGAGTTGTGTGAATTATTTTTCTTGCCATAGCACTCATTGGTTGAAGTATCTGATCTTTTTTTGTTTTTCTTGCTTTAATTGCTGCTTCTATTGCGAGATTTCTAAGATAATCAATCTGTTTTTGTTTGTATCCTGAAATATCAACAATAAAGAGTCTTTTATCTTTAAAATTTCTGTGAATTATTGAATTTAATAAATATTGGATTGTGGCTAAAACTTTTCCTTGTTTACCAATAAATAAAGCCTGTTTTTCTTTAGATAGTTGTAATATGTTTACATAAACCTCTTCATCCTTTTCTCTAATTTCAAAATCAATTTTCTCCCCAAATTTTTCAAAAAAATATCCTAAAATTCCCTTAACAATTTTTGATGCATCTTTTTCGCCAAGTTTAACATTAAAGATTTTGTCCATCATTTCTTTATCTTACTCAATGCTTCTTGATATCTTTTATTTATAAAGAAATACTCAACAGTTGAAAAGATACTATAAAAAATCCAATATATTGAAATGGCACTTGGGAATGTTAGTGCCCAATAAGCAATTAGAATTGGAAACATTATCATAAAAATTCTTGCATTAGGATCTTTTCCACTTGATACCCATTGTTGTAAAAGAGTAGTTAACGCAACAAGAATTGGAATAAGATAAGTTGGGTCTGGTGCAGCAAGATTATTTATCCACAAAAATTTTTGATCTAGTAATTTAACATAACCATTTAGAGATGAAAAAAGAACAAGCAAAATTGGAAGAGGTAAAATTGACATTAAACACCCAGTTGTAGGGTTAATTCCATATTTTTTATACAATTTCATCTGTTCTTCTTGTGCTTTTCTTGGATCATCTTTATATTTTTTTTGAATTGCTTGAAGTTCAGGAGTTATCATTTGTGTTTTACTCATATTTCTAATCTGTTGTATTGTAAATGGAAGAATTATCAACTTTATTAAGAGGGTCAAGAATATAATTGCAATTCCATAATTTGGAATAATGCCATAAAAGAAATCAAGTATCCTTCTAACAAAATATACAAATGAATTACTCACAATATTTATTGTTGCACCCTCTTCTATGTTATACTCATTTCCACTAGCATCTTTATAATCAACCATAATTGGAATATTAAAACTTTTTGGTGTAACATTTTCGTTTGGTTTTAATCTTAACGTAAATGTTGCATTTTTCCCAGGTTGAAGTGATTCAAGATAAGTATTTTTTCCAGTTATGTATTCAGTAAAATAATCATTTTCTTTTATCTTTACTTTAATCTCTCTTGCTTCAGAATTTCCTGTGTTTTTTAAATTAACAGATAAGGCAATAAGAGTTTCATAAGTTGCTTTTACATTTGGAGTTGAAGAAAATTGAAGAAATCCACCTTTACCAACAATTTTTAATGGGAAATGAGATTTATAAAATTTCTTTAAACCACCTTCTTCGTACTCTATGCTTCCTAAAAATGTATATTCATCAAGTTTTATATCTTCTTTTAATCTTAAATTGAAAGTAACCTTTTTTTCTTCATCTTTTTTTATTGAATCTAATAATTTTTTTGTTTCTAATAACTCAAAAGGTCCAAAATCTGAAAAATTTGATAGTGACTCAATTTGAATTATTAAATTCTTTTTTTCCTCTCCAAGATTTTTCAGTGATAACTCAAAATAAAAATTATCACCAATGTTTTTCTTTTCAATTGGTGAAGTTGTTATTTTTAAATCTAGTTCTTTAAAAGTTGCTCCAGTAAATAAAATAAAAATTAATAATCCTAATAAAACTAAATACCTCTTCATCTTTCCTCCTCTATGGTACAGGATCTTCTCCACCTGGAAAGAAAGGATTGCATCTTAAAATCCTTTTCATTCCAAGAAAAAGACCCTTTAAAACTCCATATTTTTGTACTGCCTCAAATGTATATTGTGAACATGTTGGTGTAAATCTACATGAAGGTGGAAATAAAGGAGATATAAATTTTTGATAGAATTTAATTAGAAAAAGCACTGATTTTTTCATTATTGTATCTCCTTAAAAATTTTTCAAAATCATTCATAATTTCCTCTTTTTTCTTTTTTATAACAAAAGGTGGAATAATAATTGCTACCCATATTTTATCAAATAGATTTTGATATTTATAAAAAATTTCTCTTATAAACCTTCTCAATTTATTTCTTTCAACAGAACTTTTTGTTTTTATAGGTATAAAAGCTACTTTAAGGTCTTCTTTCTTCAAAATTATAAATGTAATATTTTTTTCTTTAAATTTTAATCCATTTTTCATTAATTCATCTATCTCTTTTTTGGAAAGTCTTTTTGCAAGTTTACCCATTATCTGGGTGTTAAAACCTTTCTCCCCTTCCTCCTCCTTCTTTTTATAACATTTCTACCGCCTGGTGTACTCATTCTCTTTAAAAATCCATGAACTTTCCTTCTTTTTCCTTTATGAGGGTGATATGTTGTTCTCATCTCTTATACCTCCTTTTAATCTTATGATACTGCTCTTAAAACCTCATTAACAAAATCATCTTCTGGTATTGCACCTTCAAACTCTATTTTATCATTAATTACTATTTTCGGCACTGCATAAACATTATATCTATCAGAAAGATTTGGAAATTCAGTTGCTTCAACCATATCAGCAACTATATTTTCATTTAAAAACGCTATTTTATGAGCGGTTCTCACAGCTCTTGGACAATATGGACAAGTTGGAGTAACAAAAACTTGAATATGAACTTTATCTTTTATTTCTTCTATTTTCTTTTTATTTTCCTCTTTAAAATCGATATTTCCAGTTGATATATCAATAATATCTTCTATAAAAGAGGTAAATTCATAACCAGCAGGAATACCAACATATCTTACTAAACCTTTATTTTTCCCAAGAAGAACTATGGTCGGTATCCTTTCAACTTTATATTGATCAAATATATCTTTATCTTTTCCAAGTTCATATATCTCAAGTTTTAATTTATCTGAAAGAGAAACTACATCAGTATAAATTTCTTCCGCCTCTTTACAATATCTACATTCATTATCTTCTGTTTCATCTGGAGTCCAGAGTCCTACTCCACTTTTTTTAAAAAATAAAATTCTAACATCATCTTTTAATTCATTATCAAATCTTTCTTTAATTATTTTTTTATCTTTTTCTTGAATAAGTCCCATATCTTATTCCTCCTTAATATGTTTCAAATTAGTTTTTAAATTATATCACAATATTGTTATAATTTTAATAACGGAGGGTAAGATGGAAGATAAATTAATAATGGTACTTACGACAATTGATGATATGGAAAAGGCTAAAAAACTTGCAAGGTTTATCGTGGATCAAAAGTTAGCAGCATGTGTTCAAATAACAGGGCCAATTCAAAGTATCTATTACTGGAGGGATAAAACTGAAGATACAAAAGAGTGGTTAATTTTAATCAAAACAAGAAAAAATTTATATGAAAAACTTGAAGAATTTATAATAAAACTACATCCTTATATTGTACCTGAAATTGTATCGTTTGATATTGAAAATTGTTTTAAAAAATATTTTGATTGGGTTTTTGAAGTAACAAGTAGAAGAGAAGAAAATGATTAAAATTATATTTATATTAATTATTCTAATATCTAATTTTTGGGATTTATTATTAAATAATTTAAATTTAAAACATTCTATAAAAAAGGGGAAAGATGTTCCTGATATTTTAAAAGACACTATAAAAGAAGAAACTCTTCAAAAAAGTATAAATTATCTCAAAGATAAAACAAATCTTTTAAATATTGAGATAATAATTAAAACTATTTTGATTATTATAGGTTTAATTTATATTTTTCCTTTTTTTGAAAATATCGCAATTAAAATTACCTATACTGAAAGTTTTAAAAATTACACATTTTATCAATCAATAATTTTCTTTTTATTAACTGGTGTTTATATCATTTTAATTGATCTTCCTTTTGACATCTTTTTTACATTTAAAATTGAGAAAAAATATGGTTTTTCAAAAATTTCACCTAAATTATATATTACCGACAAATTAAAAATTCTAATACTATCAATTATAATTGGCTTACCAATTCTATATATTTTCATAAACTTTATTTTAAAATTCAAACAATTTTTTATACCTCTTTCACTTATAATTATTGGAATAATATTTTTAATTAATATAATTTATCCTTCGTTAATTCTTCCACTTTTTTATAAATTTGAAAAATTAGAAGACGAAAATCTAAGGAACAAAATCTTAGATATTACTAAAAAAGTTAATCTTAAATTTGAGAATATTTACATTATGAATGCATCATCAAGGTCGACTCACACAAACGCTTTTTTCTCTGGTTTAGGAAAAACAAAGAAAATTGTTTTTTATGATACTCTTATAAAAAATCACACAGAAGAAGAAATTTTATCAATATTTGCACATGAACTTGGTCACTACAAAAAGGGGCATATTTTTAAATCTTTTATACTTACCTCAATTTTTACAATTTTTGTAATTTTTTTATTTAATTTATTAATAAATACAAAAGTTGCTGAAGTTTTTTATTCTTGTAATAATTGTATAGATTTAAAAATAATTTATACAGGAATATTTATATCTAGCATATTATTTCCTATTGAATTTTTAGTAAATTCAATCAGTAGGAAATTTGAGTTTGAATCTGATGAGTTTGCTGCAAAATTAACTAATAAAAATTCAATAATAGCTTCTTTGAAAAAAATTTTTAAAGAAAATTTATCAAATATTTTTCCACATCCACTTTTTTCAAAATTTAAATACACACACCCTCCTCCAATAGAAAGAATAGAGTATATAAATTCATTGACTTAGTATGTATAAAAAATTAAAATTTAATAAAATAAATTTCATTTAGGAGGTTATTATGAAGACTGAAAGTTTCAGAGGAAGAGATTGGATTACTGACCTTGAGTACACCAAAGAAGAACTTGAAACAATTCTTGAGGTTGCTTGGGATTTAAAAAGAAAAAGAGCAACTGGTGAACCACATGAACTATTAAAAGGAAAAACTCTTTTTATGATTTTTTATAACCAATCATTAAGAACAAGAAATTCTTTTGAAGCAGGAATGCACCAATTAGGAGGACATGCACATGATCTTAATCCTAAGCAGATTTACACCCCTGCTCTTCCTGGAAGAGAGGTTGCATATTCAACCGAAAGAGTCTCTGATGTTGCGAGAGTTTTATCTAGAATGGGTGAAGGAATTGCAATAAGATGTTATGGTGAACCAGTTGATTGGATTTACGGTGAAGCAAATAGAATGATAAGAGAATTTGCATATTGGGCAGATATTCCTGTAATTAATATGGAAGATGATATGTATCATCCATGTCAGGCAATGGCAGATATTATGACAATAATTGAAAAGAAAGGAAGAGATTTGAAAGGTAAGAAATTTGTAATGAGTTGGGCATATTCTCCATCAGTAGAAAAACCCCTTGCAGTTCCTCAAAGTGCTATTACAGTTGCATCAAAGTTTGGCTTAAATATAACTCTCGCACATCCTGAAGGTCTTGAACTTGATCCAAATGTAATTGAAGCAGTAAAAGAAAATG
>JAOAHY010000002.1:65377-167094 GCA_026414995.1 Caldisericia bacterium
GCATTTAAAGATGCTGATATTGTTTATCCAAAATCATGGACGAGTAAACACTTTATACCTCCAGAAGTAGATAAACCGATGTTAGAAAAAACTCAAGAACTATTTGAGAAAAATAAACATTGGAAAACAACAAAAGAAATGATGAGACTAGCAAAAGAGGATGCTATATATATGCATTGTCTTCCAGCAGATAGGGGTTTTGAAGTAGATGATGATGTAATTGATGGTCCTCAATCAGTAGTTTTTGATGAAGCAGAAAATAGATTGCATGTTCAAAAAGCAATTATGGCTTTACTTATGAGGTAAATTTATGGAAATAAAAAATGAAGAGGTATTAAAAAAAGCAATAGATAGAGCAAAAGAGAGAAACATAATTATACCTACATATGAAGAAATGAGGGATCCAGATAAGATCCCTCAAAAAATTAAAGATGAATTAAAGAATATAGGGCTTTGGGATACTCATCCAAGAAATTTATTTAGAATAACATGGAAAAATGAACCAAAAAAATTTGGTGGTGGATTTAATGGAATAAATTTTATAGAATTCCCAAAAGAATTAACAGGAGTCAAAGCAAGAATAATTATTTTAATTGGAAAATGGTTTCCAACTGGGTCACATAAAGTTGGAGCCACATTTGGACCACTTGTCTCTCTTCTTGTAACAGGTCAATTTGATCCAACAAAACATAAGGCATTATGGCCTTCAACTGGAAATTATTGCAGAGGAGGTGTATTTAATTCAAACCTACTTGGTTGCAAAAGTATTGCTGTTTTACCTGAAGGAATGAGTAAAGAGAGATTTGAATGGCTAAAAAATATGGGTGCTGAAATTTATCCAACTCCAGGAAGCGAGAGTAATGTAAAAGAAGTTTTTGATAAGAGTGAAGAACTAAAAAGAATTTATCCAGATGAGGTTGTTGTATTAAATCAATTTGATGATTTTGGAAACCCAACATGGCACTATGCAGTAACAGGTCCTAATATGGAAGAAGTTTTTTATAATATTAAGAAGGATAGTGATAAACTATCTGCACTTTTTTTAACTCAAGGTTCAGCAGGGACTCTTGGATCTGGAAATTACCTTAAAGAAAAATTTCCTAAAATTAAAATTGGAGCAGGTGAAGCACTTCAATGTCCAACACTTCTAATGAATGGATATGGTTCTCATAGAATTGAAGGAATAGGAGACAAACATGTTCCCTGGGTAATGGATGTTAAAAATCTTGACATTGTAGTTGATATTGATGATGAAGATTGCATAAGAGTATTGAGATTATTCAATGAAGAAAAAGGTAAAGAATTTCTTAAAAGTTTAAAAATTGATGAAAAATTAATAGAAAATCTTAACCTTTTAGGTATCTCTAGCATAGCAAATCTTATAGGTTCAATTAAAATTTCAAAATATTATGAATTTAAAGAAAATGATATAATTATGACTGTTGCAACTGATTCAATGGAACTTTATGGATCAAGGATTATTGAATTGAGAGAACAAAGAGGAGAATATACAATTAATCAAGCAGAAAAAGATTTTATTGAAGCTTTACTAAATCAAAATACAAACTGGATGCTAGAGCTTTCTTATTATGAAAAGAGAAGAATTCATAATTTAAAATATTTCACATGGGTTGAACAGAGGGGAAAGAGTGTTGAAGAGTTAGAAGAGCAATGGAATAATGAAAATTATTTTAAGGAAAAATTAAATTCCTACAAAATTTGGGATGAGAAAATAAGAGAGTTTAATGAGAGAGTTGGACTTATTAAAAACTACATTTAAAGGAGGATTAAAGAATGGCAAAGAAACACATTAGAATATTTGCTTTTGGTGGAAATGAAGTTTCGCCAGTTGGTTTAACCGATGAAAAAGGTAAACCAATTATTCCAGACATTGCAATGCAATGGAAAAGAACTTCTGAAACCTGTAAACATATAGTAAAAATCATGAAACAATTTCCAGATGACATTTATGTTATAACACATGGTAATGGCCCTCAAGTTGGAAATGTTTTCTTAAGATCTGAATATTCAAGACCAATTTTACCTCCAATTCCACTTGATGTTTGTGGTTCAGATACACAAGGTTCAATGGGATATATGATTGGTCAAATTTTAGGAAATGAATTAAGAGCAAATGGAATCAACAAAACTGTAGTAGGAATCGTAACACAAGTTGTTGTTGATAAAAATGATCCAGGATTTCAAAATCCTACAAAATATATTGGCCCATCTTATACAAGAGAAGAAGCAGAAGAAAGAATGAAAAAAGATGGTTGGGCTATGAAGCTTTATAAAAAGGATGATAAAGGAAATGAAATTTGGAGAAAAGTTGTTCCATCACCTGAACCACTCGATATTGTAGAAATAGATGCTATAGAAGCAGCAATTGAAAAAGGATTTATTCCAATTACTGTGGGTGGTGGAGGAATTCCAGTTGTAGAGGTTGAACCAGATGAAAAAGGAGAGTTTAGATGCAATTACGAAATTGTATTTAGAAATGGAAAGGGGACAAAAATTTATAATGGGGTTGAAGCAGTTATTGATAAAGATTTAGCAACCTCACTTCTTGGTAGAATGTTAATTCAAAGAGCAAAAGAAAGAGGAGAAGATGTTGATGTAACATTTACAATTTTCACTGGAGAAGATGGAGCAAAACTTTATTATCAAACTCCACAACAAGTTGACCTTAGGAGATTAACTCTTGAAGAAGCAAAGAAATATTATAATGAGGGTCATTTTCCACCCGGAAGCATGGGTCCAAAAATTTTAGCAATAATAAAGTTCCTAGAAGGTGGTGGAAAAATTGCCTATATTTCATTAACAGAAAAGTATCTTGAAACACTTGAGGGTAAAGCTGGAACAACAATTGTAAGAGAGTAATTTTTTATCAAAATCAAGGAGAAAATTATGCATAAATTACATGGGAGAGATTTAATAACAATACAAGAATGGTCACTTCAAGAAATCGAAGAAACACTTGAAGTGGCAAGAGAGATGAAGAGAGCAAGATACACAAATCCATATAAGGATTCATTAAAAAATAAAACATTCTTTATGATGTTTTATAACCCTAGCGTAAGAACAAGACAATCTTTTGAAACAGCAGCAACAGAACTTGGAGGACATGCTCAATTTCTTGAACCAAAAACAATGAGATTAAGAGAAAAAGGTAAAGCAGGAGAAACAATCGAAGATGCTGCAAAAGTTATGAGCCGTTATGGAGTAGGAATAGGAATAAGAATTCTTGAAGACTCTATCGAAAGATATGGAGATGGAGATTTTATTTTAAGAGAGTACGCAAAATATGCAGATATACCAGTTATATCAATGGCGCATGACAAATGTCATCCTTGTCAAGCACTTGCTGATATGATGGGAATGCTTGAACATATGCGTTGCGTGAAAAAGAAAAAATTAGTTATGATGTGGGGATATTCAACAATGGTAAGAAGTTGGTCTTCAGTTCATGCAAATTTACTTATCTCTTCAATGTTTGGAATGGATATAAAACTTGTTTATCCACCAGGATATGATCTTGATCCAGAAGTTATGGATATGGTTAGAGATAATTCTAAAAAATCAAATGGAAGTTTCGAAATAATTACTGGTACAACAGAAGATTTAAAGAAAGCAATTGAGAATGCAGATGTTGTATATTCAAGAAACTGGATGAGTCCAAAAAGATATGATTGGGGAAAGGAAAAAGAAATAGAGATGGCAAATCAATTTAAAGATTGGATTTTAACCAAAGAACTTATGAAACTAACAAATGATGCATATTTCATCCATCCAATGCCAGTTGATAGAGGAAATGAAGTTGAAGATGAAGTAGCAAGTTCACCAAAATCAATTATTTATGATATTGCAGAAAATAGACTCCATGTACAAAAGGCAGTTATGGCTTTAACAATGGGTGACTTATAAAGATTCTTAATTTAAAAAAATTTTGATTAAGCCCTCCTAGATTACCAAGGAGGGCTTTTTATTTTTATACTTTTACTTTTCAAAAAAGACTCAATTTGAAAATTTTTATAAATACTTTTTAGATAAATATATTCTAATTGAATAGATTGATAAAATATTAACTGGCGAAGAAACAAGTAAACTCATCAAAGATAACTCTATGTCTAATAAAAAAGTTGATGATAATGAGAGGATAAATATTATAAATAGATAAATTATTGGTATAAATTTTAATATTTTAAGATTTAATTTTGTAGGCATAAAATAATCTAATATTCTTAAAAGAAATGAAGTTGATGTTGCAATTATGAACCACCCGACAAAATTTCCAATCGGAACTCCAAAATACGAAAACTTAAAATTTTCCCATCTCCATAATCCATATTTTATAGCAATAGGATCAATAAATAGATCAAAAGTTGTTACAATAAACCCATCAAAAAGAGAAATCAAAATAAAATTTAACTTATCTTTTATAAAAGCATTATAATCTAATTTGAGAATATTTATTAATATTAAACTTGATAAATAATATGAAATTAATATAAAAATTGCCCAGAAAATCCAAACAAAAATTGGTAAGCCTAAAATTTGTGGTTTAAATGAGTGACTGTAATAATATCTTACTCTAAGTGGTCCACCATAATTTATTCCAATATATTCATAAATTAAAGGTATAAAAAATAAAATTATTATTCTTAAAATTAATTTCAATTTATATTTCATCCATAAGTCCGTATCTTTGATAACTAATCGCTTCGAGAAGGTGTGATGTATTTACCTTCTCATTGCCCTCTAAATCTGCTATCGTTCTTGCAAGTTTTATTATCTTATGAAAGCTTCTTAAAGTTAAATTAAGGGTTTTTAATGCATTTTTTAATGTATTTTCTCCATCTTGAGTTATGGGAATATATTTTTTAATTAACATTGGAGTTAATTTTCCATTAAATTTTACTTTTTCATTCTTATATCTATCTTTTTGTATTTCCCAAGCTCTTTTTACTCTTTCTCTGATAACCTTTGAACTTTCTCCACTCTCTTTACTAAAAACTTCGTTTTCTTTTACTCTAGGAACTTTAATTTTTATATCAAACCTATCCCAAAGTGGTCCTGAAATTTTACTTCTGTATCTTTTTATTTCACTTAAAGAGCAGGTGCAATTTTTTTCAGAATCACCAAAATAACCACAAGGACATGGATTCATTGCTCCAATTAAAAGAAAATCTGACGGGTAAGTAAGTGAGGTTTTTACTCTTGAAATAGTAACAAAACCTTCCTCAATAGGTTGTCTTAGAACTTCCAAAACATCTCTTCTAAACTCTGGAAGTTCATCTAGAAAGAGTATTCCTTTATGCGCTAAACTTATTTCACCAGGCTTTGGATTTGTTCCTCCTCCAACAAGACCAGCATAAGAAATTGTATGATGTGGAGATCTAAATGGTCTTCTTTTTATTATTTCTTCATCTTCTTTTAGAATTCCAGCAATAGAATAAATTTCTGTTATTTCAACTGCTTCATCAAAAGAGAGTTCTGGCATAATTGTTATCATTCTTTGAGAAAGCATTGTTTTTCCAGAACCAGGTGCTCCAACCATAATAAGATGATGTCTTCCTGCTGCAGAAATTTCCATTGCTCTTTTAACAAAAGTCTGACCTTTAACATCTGAAAAATCTATGTCAAAATTTTCCTCACTGAACTCAACTGGATAATTTTTAATTATATCTTTTTGAATTTCTCCTCTTAAAAATAAAACAACTTCACTTAAATTTCTAAAAGGAATAAGTTTTGTTTCTTTTGATAAAGCACACTCATATAGGTTTTTTTGAGGAATTATTAATGGCTCCTCTTTTTCTTTTAAAAATAATGACAAAGAAAGACCTCCATTTATTTTTCCAAGTTCTCCTTCGAGAGTGAGCTCTCCAACAAAATAATATTTTTCTACAATCTCTTGATTAATTTGACCTGAAGCAGTAAGAATTCCAATTGAAATTGGAAGATCAAATAGTGTTCCTTCTTTTTTGATTTCACCAGGAGCAAGATTTACAGTTATTTTTCTGACAGGAAATTCAAAACCAGAATTTTTTATTGCTGCTCTTACTCTCTCTTTTGCTTCCTGAATTGAAGTATCAGGGAGACCCACAATTGTAAATGATGGAAGACCAGAAGATATATCAACCTCAACAAGTATATCATAAACTTTTAGCCCAACATTTACCAAACTTTTTACTCTTGCATACATTACATTTAAGCATAATAAAATTTCATTGATTTTTCAATAATAAATAAAAAATTTGACAGAATAAGGAAATAATATTATACTGATAAAAAGTTAGATTAGATTCTTATTAATAATTAAAACATATTTAGGAGGATATTATGAAACTTATTGTTCAAGGAAAAGGTATTAACTTAACAGATGATGTAATAAATTATGCAGAAAAACGATTTGCAACAGCAGAAAGATACTTTGAAAACATACAAGAAGCGAATTTAATAATTTCAAAAGAGAGGGGCCTTTTTAAATCAGAAGTTACTATTTCCATGTCTGGAACAGTAATTAGAGGAGAGAGTAAAACTCAAGATATTTATGCCTCAATTGATGATGTTCTTGACAAAATTAAAAGACAAATAAAAAAATATAAAGAGAGTTTTGTAGAAAGAAGAAGAGAAACAAAGAAATTTTTAGATAAAGCAGAAACATCCACTTCAGAAACTGTTGTTGAAGATATACCAAAAATTGTTAAAGTTAAAAAATTTGTTCTAAAACCTATGGATGAAGAAGAAGCAATTATGCAAATGGAACTGCTAGGTCACACATTTTTTGTTTTCTTAAATTCAAATACAGATAAAATAAATGTTGTTTATAAAAGAAACGATGGTAATTATGGTTTAATTGAACCAGAATAAATTATGAAAAAAATTATTATTTATTCATTAATTTTTTTAATAATTATCTTTTCAATTCTTCTTTTATCAAGAAAATTTTCTGAAGGAAAAGAGAAGACATTTTATGTAATTGCAAAAATGTCAGTTTCAAATGTTCTTCAAGAGGTTTGCGACAATTTAAAAATAGGAGATTATTTAATAGATAGTAGTGGGAATAAAATTTTTGTAATTGTTGATAAGATTGTAAAAGATGCAGAACATCCTGTTGAAACTTCAACTGGCGAAATTGTAAAATCACCTCATCCAATTTTTAAAAGTATTATTTTAACAGTAAAAAGTGTAAATAAATCAAAAAAATTAATTTTATCATACAATAGAACAACAGTTAGAGTTGGGGGTAAAATAATATTTGAAACTGATAAAGTAAGATTTGTTGGAACAATTTTATCATTAGATAAGGAGTAAAATGGCAAATTTTTTGAAAAAACTATTTTCTGGAGAAGAAAGAGAACTAAAAAGATTATCAACATATGTTGAAAAAATTAACTCTTATGAAAGCGATGTAAGTAAATTAACAAATGATGAATTAAAAAATAAAACATCTGAATTTATTAAGAGAATTGAAAATGGTGAAACTCTTGAAGATATATTATATGAAGCATTTGCAGTTGTAAGAGAAGTTTCAGTTAGAACTATTGGCTTAAGGCATTTTGATGTTCAATTAATGGGTGGAGTTGTTCTTCATGAAGGAAAAATTGCAGAAATGAAAACAGGTGAAGGAAAAACTCTTGTTGCAACTCTTCCAATTTACCTTAACTCTCTTTTAGGAAGAGGGGTTCACCTTGTCACTGTAAATGATTATCTTGCTAAAAGAGATGCTTTATGGATGGGTCCAATTTATAAATTCTTAGGAAGAACAGTTGGAGTGATTCAACATGAATCATCTTTTCTTGTTGAGTGGGATGATCCTCAAAAATTTACTGTGAAACTTATTCCATGTTCAAGAAGAGATGCATATCTAGCGGATATAACTTATGGAACAAACAATGAATTTGGGTTTGATTATTTAAGAGATAACATGGCAATCTCACTTGAACAGATTGTTCAAAGAGAACTTTTCTATGCAATTGTTGATGAGGTTGACTCAATTTTAATTGATGAAGCAAGAACACCACTAATTATTTCAGGACCAAGTGAAAAAAGCACACAAGTTTATTACAAAGCATCACAAATTGCAAAACAATTAAAAATTAACGAAGATTTCACATCTGATGAAAAAGAAAAAAATGTAACTTTAACAGAATCTGGAGTAAAAAAAGTTGAAAAGTTTTTTGGAGTAGAAAATCTATATGCAAGTGAAAATGTTGAACTTGTATCACATGTTATTCAGGCATTAAGAGCATTAATTCATTTTAAAAAAGATGTTGATTATATTGTAAAAGATGGTGAAGTAATTATTGTTGATGAATTTACAGGAAGACTAATGTTTGGTAGAAGATATTCAGATGGTCTCCATCAAGCAATAGAGGCAAAAGAGGGATTAAGAGTAAAAGAAGAGAGTCAAACACTTGCAACAATAACATTCCAAAACTATTTTAGAATGTATAAAAAACTTGCAGGAATGACTGGAACAGCGAAAACAGAGGAAGATGAATTTATTGAAATTTATGGTCTTCCGGTTGTTGTTATACCTACAAATAAACCAATGATAAGGATTGACTATCCAGATGTTGTATATAGAACAGAAAAGATAAAATTTAAAAAGATAGTCGAAGAGATAAAGGAATGGTATAAAATTGGTAGACCAGTTCTTGTAGGAACAAGATCAATTGAAAAATCTGAAATTCTTTCTTCTATGCTAAAAAGAGAGGGAATTCCACATCAAGTTTTAAATGCGAAATATCATGAAAAAGAGGCTGAAATAATAAAACATGCTGGTGAAAAAGGAATGGTAACAATAGCAACAAATATGGCAGGTAGAGGAGTTGATATTGTTTTAGGTGAAGGAGTTAAAGAGTTGGGTGGTTTACACATAATTGGAACAGAAAGACACGAATCGAGAAGAATAGATAATCAATTAAGAGGTAGAGCAGGGAGACAAGGAGATCCTGGAAGTTCAAGATTTTATTTGTCTCTTGAAGATGAAATTTTAAGAATTTTTGGTGGAGATATGATTAAGAAACTTATGGATTTCTTCAAAATGGATGAAACTCCTCTTGAACATCCACTACTCTCTAAAACAATAGAAAATGCTCAAAAAAGAGTTGAAGCATATCACTTTGAAATAAGAAAACACCTTCTTGAGTATGATAATGTTTTAAATAAACAAAGAGAAATTATTTATAAAGAGAGAAGAAGAATTTTAGAGAAAGCAGATTTAAGAGAGGATGTTTTTAAATTTTTAGATGAAATTATAAATGAGATATGTGATATACATTTATCAAAGACTCTAGAAGAAAAAGATTATGATGGTTTATCAAAAGCTTTTTTAGATTTAACTCAAATTTTAATTCCTCCTCATGAATTCTCTAAAATAAAAGAAAGTGAAATTAAAAAAGTTTTGTTTGATGTTGCACAAAAAAGATACATTGAAAAGGAAAATAGGCTAAGAGAGTTATCAAAAAATATTGAAGAGATAAAAATTTCTTTTGGAGAAGATCCATTAAGAGAAATAGAAAGATATCTTCTTTTAAGAATTATTGATAATAAATGGAAAGAACATCTTTATAATATGGATCATTTAAAAGAAGGTATTGGTCTTCGAGCATATGGTCAACAAGAGCCATTAATTGCTTATCAACTTGAAGGTTTTGAATTATTCCAAACTATGATGAAGTCTATTAGAGAAGATTGGATCAAATTTTTATTTAGAGTGGAGATAACAGTTGAACGAAAAAAGAATAGAGAGGAAAGAAGAAGAGAACTTAAAAAAACTAAAAATTGAATTTGAAAACCTCTCTTTAGAGGAAGAACTAAAAAAAATTAATAACAAATTAAAAGAGTTTGAAGAAAAAACCTTTAATATAAAAGATTGGGGGAGTGAAGAGGCAAAAAGGATATTATCTTCTATCGAAAGATTAAAAGAAGAAAAAGAGAGGGGTGAAAATATAATATCTTTATTTAAAGAGAGCGAACTTATTTTAGAACTCCTTCAAAAAGAAGAAGATGAAAGTTTAAGGGAAGAATTAAGAGAAAATATCATAAAATTATTTGATAATCTTGAAGAATACAAAAAAGCATATTTTCTCTCTGGGGAATATGATGATAAAAATGCTATTCTTTCTCTTTCTTCTGGCGCAGGTGGAGTTGATGCAATGGATTGGACTCAAATTTTATTTGAAATGTATTTAAGATGGAGCGATAAAAAGGGTTTTAAAACTGAAGTAGTAGATATATCTTATGGAGAGGAAGCGGGCATAAAAAGTGCAACAATATTGATAAAGGGAAAATATGCATATGGACTTCTCAAAGGCGAAAGTGGTGTTCATAGATTAGTAAGAATTTCACCATTTGATGCGAATAGAAGAAGACATACTTCTTTTGCCCTAGTTGAGGTTATTCCTGAAATTGAAGATGAAGAGTTGAAAATCGAAGATGACGAATTAAGAATTGATGTTTTTAGAGCAAGTGGACATGGTGGTCAATATGTTAACAAAACTGATTCAGCAGTTAGAATTGTTCATATTCCAACAGGAATAACTGTAACTTGTCAAAATGAAAGATCTCAACTAAAAAATAAAGAAACTGCAATGAAGATTCTTATGGCAAAATTAATTGAACTTAAAAGACAAGAGAAAGAGAAAAAACTTTATGAACTTAAAGGTGGGTTTGTTTCTGCCTCATGGGGATATGAGGTAAGAAGTTATGTTTTTCATCCATATACTCTTGTAAAAGATCATAGGACAGGTTTTGAAATCTATAATGTTGAAGAAGTTATTTCAGGAAATATTGATGATTTTATATGGAGTTATTTAAAATATATAAAAGATGAAAAAAACAAAGATACCAATAAAGAAATTAATTAAAAGATTATTAGGTATAACATTAGGATCAATCATTCAAGCTCTTGGAATTGTATTATTTTTATCACCTAACAAAATTGCCCCAGGTGGTTTTTCTGGTCTTTCTATTATTATATTTCACTTAACAGGTTTCCCAGTTGGTTTAATGTATTTTATTTTAAATGTACCTCTTTTTATTATTGCAGGAAAAAAATGGGGGTTTAATTTTATAGGATTAACTCTTTTTGGAGTAATAATGTCATCTTTTTTTATTGACTTTTTTTCAATATATTTTGCTTCTTTAACCTCAAATCCTTTACTTGCTTCAATTTATGGAGGAGTTCTTGTAGGTGTTGGAGTTGGAATAGTTTTTAAAAACTGGGGGAGCACAGGTGGAACAGATTTATTAGGTCAATTAATATATAGTTTTACAGGTCTTTCTTTTGGCACATCTATGTTTATTCTAGATACAACAATAGTTTTAATTGCAGGTATTGTCTTCAAAGCGCTCGAATACTCTCTTTATGGAATGCTTTCTCTTTTTATATCTTCTAAAGTTGTTGATGCAGTACAAGAGGGTTTTTTAACAGCAAAAACAGTTTTTTTAATTTCAGATTCAGTTGACAAAATTAAATTGAGAATTATGGATGAACTTGAAAGAGGTGTTACAGAACTTACTGTAACTGGTGCATACACAGGTGTTGAGAAAAAAGCCCTTATTTGCGTAGTTCATCAAAGAGAGATTTCAAAACTTAAAGAGATAATACATGAAGAAGACCCAAAAGCATTTGTTGTAATCGGAGATGCAAGAGAAGTTATAGGAGAAGGGTTTATTCCAATTGAGGAGGCAAAAAGATGAAAATTGAAGTTGATACGCATACTCATACAATTTTAACAGGTCATGCTTTTTCAACTTTACTTGAAAATATTGAATATGCTAAAAAAATTGGTCTTAAGGGTTTATGTATTACAGATCATGGACCTTTAAGACCTGATAGCCCAAGTATTGAATATTTTAAAATGCTTGCATCGAGGTATCTTCCTGAATATATAGATGGAATAAAAATTTTTACTGGGGTTGAATTAAATATTATTTCTGATGAAGGTGATGTTGACCTTCCAGAGTCAATAATAAAAAATCTTGATTTTAATATAATTGCATTTCATAATCAAACTCCGTACTCTTCAAATTCAATAGATAAAAATACAAAAAGTATGATAAATGCTCTTAAAAGAAAATATATAAAAGGTATAGCACATCCAGGAGATCCATATTTTCCATATCCAATTAATTTAGAAGAGATTGTAAAAGTTGCAGGAGACTTAGGAAAATTTTTAGAGTTAAACAACAATGTTTTAAAAAGAGGAGAAACTTGGGTAAATTATTATAAAGAGATGTTATATTTATGCGAAAAATATAAAGTTAAAGTTTTTATTTCCTCAGATGCTCACTTTTCATATTATGTTGGTGATTTCTCAATTGCAATTAATATTATTAAAGATTTCAATATTAAAGTTATAAATGAGAGGTTAGAGGAGTTTGAAAAGTTATTGAAAGATATTTAAAAATAAAAAGACATATAAAGAAGCATTATAAAAGATATTTATTTTTAATAATTGTATTATTTTTTATCTGGCTTATATATTATAACTATATATATTTTTTGTCTTTAATTGAAAATCCTCAAGAACTTCCATTTCCTATTATTCATTATTATAAGGTAAATCAAGAATTTGAAATTATAAATAAACTTTATTTTGAAAGAGATTACAGTTTCAATTTAAAAATTAAAATTGAAAATCCATTAAATGCAAATATTGAAATAATTGAGTGGGCTCTTGGTGAAAGAGAAAGACAAAACAACAATTTTAATTGGATAAAACCAATTTTTGAGAATGGATTTTATCACCTCGATGGAATCTTGCCTAAAAGAGAAATTTTTCTTAAATTAAAAATTAAAACAAATTCTTTAACAGGTGTTTATAATGGAAAATTAACTTTTACACATTACCTTAAACCATATGAATTAAAAATAGTGATGGGAACTGTTGATAAATTCTATTTTGAAAATCCAAATCAAAATTTAATTCCTTATATTGTTGGATATAATTTTGAATATGGAATAACAACCCCAACATTAGAGAAAGAGGGCGGGATTCATCCTTTTAATGAAAAAATTAAATATTATGCAGAAAAATTTAAAAAAATTAGTGAATTTGAAACAGCTCAAGAATATTTAAATTTTGTTATGAAAATTTTTGCTTCAGGCATAAATGTAACATTCACAGGTGATTATCCAGATTTCCATTATATAGAAAAATTTGAGAAAGAGGGTTCCATATATGGAGTATGCTCTGAAAGATCAATAGTTCTTATTTCACTTTTAAGAAGTGTTGGAATACCATCTAGATTAGTTTTTGCTTCTGGTTTTCCAGTTGACCATGTTTTTATTGAATCATTTATAAATGGTAAATGGATAAACCTTGACCCAACATATGGATTTATAAATAAATATGATGGTTATTATGTAAAAGAGGTAAGAAATTTAACTACACTTCAATCATTTTTTGCTGGAGTAAGAGGGGAACTCAAAAAAAATAAAAATAATATTACTGGAATTTATCCATATGAAGAAATTGTTAATAATAAATATTTAAAGGAAAATATTGTAATTACAGGAATTGGTGGAATAAAAATTAATAGTTTTTATTTTTTAAAGATAAAAATGAAGTGGTCTTTGTTTAATTTTAGTGATAAATCACTTTTTATTTTTATTTTAGATGGGCTCAATAATAAATATGTAGGTGAAATTTTTGTTTCATCTTTATTTTTTAATTTTGGAGAAGGATCTATTTTAATTAAACTTGATATAAAGAAATTTTCAGAAAAAGATAATAAAAAATTTTTTAAATTAAAAGTTTATTTAAATAAAGATAAAAAAGTAATTGATATTTATGAACCAGGTGAAGGTCTTCTCCTTGAAAATTTTTCTATTTAAGTCTTAACCTCCAAGATATGCTTCTTTAACTCTAGGGTCATTCAAAAGTTCTTTAGCATCACCTTCAAGTGCAATTGTTCCAACTTCAAGAACATATGCATAATGAGCAAGATTCAGTGCCTTTCTTGCATTTTGCTCGACTAAAAGAATTGTTGTTCCTTGTTTATTAATTTTTTCAAGAATTTCAAAAATTTCATCAACAAGAATTGGAGCAAGTCCCATTGAAGGTTCATCAAGGAGCATTATATCTCCTCCGGTTGTTAATGCTCTTGCAACTGAAAGCATCTGTTGTTCTCCACCAGAAAGTGTCCCTGCTAATTGTTTTCTTCTTTCTTTAAGTCTAGGAAAAATTTCAAAAACCATTTCAAATCTTTCATTTCTTATTTTTCTATCTTTAATTGTCCATGCTGCAAGTTCGAGATTTTCCATAACAGTTAAAGTTGCAAAAACTCTCCTTCCTTCTGGTACATGAGAAATTCCAAGTTCAACAATTTTATGAGCATCAAGGTTTGTTATATCTTGACCTTTAAAATAGATTTTTCCATCAGAAGGTTTTATAAGACCACTAATTGTTCTCAAAGTTGTTGTTTTACCAGCACCATTTGCACCAATTAAAGTTACAATTTCTCCAGGTTTTACTTTAAAAGATATACCTTTAAGTGCTTTAATTGCTCCGTAATTTACTTCAAGATTTACAACTTCAAGCATTACATTTTCCTCCTTCACTTCCTAGATATGCCTCAATCACTTTTTTATCATTTCTGATTTCATCTGGTGTTCCTTCTGCTATTGTTTCTCCAAAATCCATAACCTTTATTCTTTCACAAATTCCCATAACAACTCTCATTTGATGTTCAACGAGAAAAATTGTTACTTTAAATGTATCTCTTATTGAATGAATTAGTTCCATCAAATTTCCAACTTCTTTAGGATTCATACCTGCTGCTGGTTCATCAAGAAGTAGTAGTTTTGGTTTTGTAGCAAGCGCTCTCGCAATTTCTAGTTTTCTTAATTCTCCATATGGAAGGTGTTTAGCAAGATCATTTGCTCTATGTTTTAAACCAAAAATCTCAAGGAGTTCAAGTGCTTCTTCTTTAATTTTCTTTTCTTCTTCAAAATATTTTCTATTTCTTAAAATTGCATCATATATTGAGTAATTAGTTCTAAAATGTCTTGCAACTCTTATATTATCAAGTACAGTAAGTTCATTAAAAATTCTTAAATTTTGGAATGTTCTTGCAATTCCTCTTTCAATTATAAGGTGAGATTTTAAACCAGTTATATCTTGTCCTTCAAAAATTATTTTACCTTGGGTTGGTGTATAAACTCCTGTTATTAAATTAAATATTGTTGTTTTACCTGCTCCGTTTGGTCCAATTAAACCCCATAAAGCACCTTTTGGTAAATCTATATTAAAATTACAAACAGCTCTTAAACCACCAAAATAGTGAGTAATATTTTTAAGAGAAAGAATTACATCCATTTATCTTTCCTCCTCTTCTGGAACAAGAATCTTTAGCTCCCTTTTTCCCATAAGACCTTCTGTTCTAAATAACATTATTAAAATCAAAAGAAGAGCGTAAATTACCATTCTCCATTCTATTCCAATCTGTATGGTAGGAGTTATATCATCAAGTGCTCTCAAAACAAGTCTTAAACCTTCAGACATAAATGTTAAACCAAATGCTGCTATTATTGATCCAGAGATACTTCCCATTCCTCCAGCATAAACCATAACAAGAACTAAAATAGTACCTAAAAATCCATATTGAGTTGGATGCGCTATTTGAAGGAGATGACAAAGTAGAGAACCAGCTATTCCTGCAAAGAAAGATGCAACTGTAAAAATCATCACTTTATATTTAGTTGTATTTACACCAACAAGTTCAGAGGCAATTGGATCCTCCCTTATCGATTTAAAAGCTCTTCCATGAGTTGAATATACTATATTTCTCATTATAATGACAGAAATTAATGTTATTACAAATATAATAGTAAAGTTTGAAAATTTTGGAATTCCAAGAAGACCTCTTGGTCCACCAACATAATCAACATTGTTTATAATTGTTCTTATTATTTCACCAAATCCAAGTGTAACTATTGCTAGATAATCTCCTCTTAATCTTAAAGTTGGAAGTCCTATAAGATAACCTATTCCTAAAGCACAAATACCACCAATTAACATTGCTATTATGAACAAAAAATAGCTTTGTATATTAACAGGTTTTATTTTCCAAATAAGAGTTGTTAAAATTCCTGAGACATATGCACCAACTGCAGCAAAACCCATGTGTCCAATTGAAAATTGACCTGTAAATCCATTTATCAAATTTAAACTAACAGTGAGTATAACATATATTAGAGATACATTTATTATATGTAAAATATAATCATTAATTAAAATTCCAAATCTGTGTGACAAAAAAACAAAAAGATAAAAAATTAAAGCATAAATTATTAATTGTATGTTTCTTGGTAATTTCATTTTTATTCTCCTAAACTTTTTCAGCTACTGTTTCACCTAAAAGACCTTGAGGTCTGAAAATCAAAACAATTATCAAGATAGCAAAAGCAATTCCTTCACCTAACAATGAATTGTAAGATGTTGCAAATGTCTCTGATATCCCCATAATATAACTTCCAAGCATTGCACCAGGTATGTTTCCAATTCCACCTAAAACTGCTGCAATAAATGCTTTAAGTCCAGGAAGAATACCCATATAAGGAAATATTCTTGGATAAGAAATACCAGTTAAAATTCCTGCTGCTCCTGCAAATGCACCTCCAACAACGAAAGTGATCATTATTATTTTCTCTATATCTATTCCCATAAGTTTTGCAGCGTCTTTATCTTGTGACACTGCTCTCATTGCTTTTCCAATTTTTGTATATTTAACAAGATAAGTTAAAAATATCATAAGTCCAATACTTACAAGAACATCAATAATTGCATAATTTGATAAAGTTGTTTTACCAAATTCATATATTTTGTTTTTAATTAATTTATCATTTGGAAAAGCTCTATATGATGGACCAATAAAAGGAAGGGCAGAAAATATATACTCTATAAACATTGATACTCCAATTGCAGTTATTAAAGCTGATAATCTCGGTTTATATCTTAATGGTTTATATGCAACCTGATTTGCAAGCGCTGCTATACCTGCTCCTGCTGCCATACTTATCAAAAATACAATATAAACAGGAATGGTTAAACCTCTTGCAGTAGATAAAATAACAGTAAAATATGCAGCAAATGCACCAATCATGAAATAATCACCATGGGCAAAATTAATTNGCCTAACTATACCATAAACCATAGTATATCCAAGTGATATTAATGCATAAATACTTCCAAGTTGAATACCATTTATTAATTGTTGTAAATTAAAAATTTTTTCCATAGTGCTCCTTATAATAAATAGGGAGGGCTTCTTGCCCTCCCTAAATTGAAAAAATTATGGGTTTACAGTTGTCTTATAAACTTGTTGACCATTTTTAATTTCAATAATAACTGCTGATTTAACAGGGTTTCTATTTTGGTCAAATGTAATTAAACCTGATACACCTTTGAAACTAATGTTTTTCATTGCATCTCTTACTTTAGCTCCATCTGTTGAACCAGCATTTTGAATAGCTGTGAGCATTAAATTCATTGCGTCATAAGCTAGTGCTGCTAAAGCATCTGGGTCTTTTCCAAATTTTGCTTTGTATCTTTTAACAAAATCTTGAACTTCTGCTCTTTGGTCATCTTTTGAGAAGTGGTTTGTAAAGAAACCACCTTCAACTGCTTGACCTCCAATTTCAACTAACTTTGGTGAATCCCATCCATCACCACCTAAGAAATACCCTTTAAATCCAAGTTCTCTTGCCTGTTTCATTATTAAACCTGCGTCATTATAATAATCAGATATATAAATCAATTCTGCGCCTGCTTGAATTAACTTAGTTAATTGTGCTTTAAAATCTGTAGCTCCTGTTGGGTGAGATTCGAAACCTACAATTTTACCTCCAAGTTTTATAAATTGATCTCTGAAGAACTCTGCTAAACCTTTTGTATAATCATTTCCAATATCAAAAACACAACCTGCTTTTCTTACACCTAAATCTTTATAAGCAAAATTAGCACCAACTGTTCCTTGGAATGGATCAATGAAACATGCTCTGAAAATATAATCACCAACTTCAGTAACTTTTGGATTTGTTGATGTTGGTGAAATCATTGGAACTCCTTTTGCTTGACAAATTGGCGCACCTGCAAGAGAACACTTACTCATAACTGTTCCAACAATTCCAACAACCTTATCTTGCTCAATTAGTTTTGTAAATACTGTGGCTGCTTCTGTAGGATCTCCTTTGTCATCCTCAAAAATAAGTTTAATTTTTTTGCCCAAAACACCACCTTTTGCATTCCACTCTTCAACTGCTAACTCTTCACCTTCTCTTGTTGAGAGTCCAAAAGTTGCTGCCTCACCTGAAATAGGTCCAACTCCACCAATTTTAATTTCTTCTTGGACCTGTGGTTTCTCCTCTTTTGGTTTGCAAGCATTATTTAAGCCTGCAACTCCTAAAATTAAAACTAAAACAACTAAAATTAAAGTTAACCTCCTCATGGTGCCCTCCTTACTTGGGTATTAAATTAATTATATTAGCATATAAAATATTTTTGTCAACTTAAATGAATTTTTATAATAAAATATTTATCTTAATTATTAAAAAATTATATTAAGACAAAATTCTATTTTTAATACTCTTCTTTTTCCTTTTTTGCTTCTTTCGATTCTTCTCCTTTAAAGTTTTTATATTTTAAGTACCAATTTTCACCTTGATCTTCTATTTCAATATTCGCAAAACTCTGGAAATAAGGATGTTCAAAGAATGGTACAGCCTTAACTGATGCATCAAAAAGTTTGTAATATCTTTCAACACCTGTTGTTTTAAGCCATAAACTCATGCTTGCTGTATCAGGGAAAAATTTTGTAAATTCTTTCCAAACTGCTCTTCCAGCAAGAAAACCACTAGCACCACTTTCGCTTGCAATTTCAACATTAATTAAAAACTCCTCAATATCAACACCTGCTGATAAAATTACCCATGGTATTCTTGAAACATCTGTTATTGACTCACAAAATTCATATGCATCATCAATTGTAAAAACTGCATCTCTCTCTTTCCCATCAAAAGCACCCCAAGAAAAATCATCAACATATTTAAGATCAACTGGAAATTCAAGTTTTAAAATATCAACACCATATTCTTCTTTTGAGAACTCCTCAACAGTTTTCAAAACAATTTCTGGTTTTTTTCTAATAAAGTTTGTTTCATTTTCTATTTCATCATCTTTAAATGGATAACTCATTGGTTCTAAAACAAATGGAAAATCTAATCTTCTGGCTTCACTTCCTATCATTCTAACTATATTTTCTTGATTTTCTTTAATTTCAGGAGAAGAATCTGGTCTGTAGTATAAAAGAAGTTTTACTGCATCAGCTCCAGTTCTTTTAATTTTTTCTACACTCCATCCTTCAAGAATTGGAGTTAATTTTTCTCTATTTTTGTAGCCACTATCTTTAGTACCACTTTCTTCAATAGCAAGAAGAAGTGCTGAATCTCTATCTAGAAATTTTATTCCTTCTGGTAATCCATACTGTGGGTCTGTTAGAGTTGCAGAAAAATAAGGAGAAAGATATTCTATAACAAGTCTTTTTGCAATAGCCATATCTTCATATTTTATCTCTTTTGAATCTTTACCAATTGTTTTTGCTAACATTTTCCTTAATGAACCTCTTTGATCTATTGCAAGCATTCTAAATCTGCCTGAATCATCTGCTAATCTTCTTAAACCTTTAAATTTTCCTGGTGTTAATAATCTTTTTTCCATTATCAATTCCTCCTTTAATTTATTATATCTTAAACATATTACCCTTTTCTCTTCCAAGTTCAAAAGAAATTTTATTTAATTCTAAACTTTTTCCTTTGAAATTATTTTCAAGGACTTTATAATAATTTTCCAATTTGAAATTTAGAGGATTTATATATGAAAAAAGACCAAAAATAAAAGAGTTTAGAGTATATGCAATTTTCATTTCTTCTAACAATTTTGTTCCATTAATAATATAAAGTTTATCAGTTATCTTTCTTAAAGATTCATAAATTTTTTCTTTATCAGGATAAGTTGAGATTCCTAATGAAACAGTAAATGGTATTATTTCACTATCATTAATTAAAATAATTGAATTGTTTTTTATTTTATGAATATATCTTAAGATTTCAGATGGTTCTAATGAAATCAAAAGATCGCCTTCTCCATCTTCAAAAATTGGACTTAAAATATTTCCAATTCTTACTTCAGAAAAAACTGAGCCACCCCTTTGAGCCATACCATGAATTTCACTCATTAATGCATTATTATTTTCAAGAATTGAAACTTCACAAATCATCTCAGCAAGTTTTAAAACTCCTTGCCCACCAACACCAACAATTAAAATGTTATATTCATTCATTTTCTCACCTCAATTGCATTAAATGGACAAACTTCAGCACAAACACCACAACCATCGCATAAAACTTCATTTATTTTTATTTTTTTATCTTCTATATAAATTGCAGGACACGAAAATTGTCTTACACAAATAAGACAATTTCTACATTTTTCATCATTTATTAAATATTTTATAGAGAACCCTTCTTTTCTCATTCTATCATCGCGAATTAAAGCACACTCTCTTCTAGCAACAATCACTTTAACTCCCTCCTCTTTAAGAGCTTCTTCAATTGCATTCATACTTTCTGTTAGATTATAAGGATCAACTACCTTTACAAATTTTATTCCGATTCCTTTAATTAAATCCTCAATATTAACTTTTGGAGCAACATCTCCCATCCCGTCTATGCCTATTCCTGGATTTGGTTGATGACCTGTCATTGCTGTTGTTTCATTGTCGAGAATAATAAGTAAAAAATTATCTTTATTATAAAAACCATTAACCAAAGGAGGAATTCCTGCATGGAAAAACGTTGAATCTCCTATAAATGCAATAACTTTTTGTTTTGTTGATTTTGATAAACCACATGCAACACCAATTGAACTTCCCATAGAATAACATGTATCTGCCATATCAAATGGCTTCCCAATTCCAAGAGTATAACAACCTATGTCTGACGGAAAAATTGCATCCTTTATTTTTAACTTTCTTAACACTTTAAAAACTGCATAATATGTTGCTCTATGTGGACATCCTGGACAAAGAACTGGAGGCCTTAAAGGTGGTGTTATTCCTTCAATTTTAAATAACTTTTTTTCATTTTCTTTTCCTAGGAAATTAAATAAATAATTTTTAACTCTATCTGGATTATATTCATAAAGATTTGTAAATATTTTTTCATCTTTTCCAAAAATTTGTGTTTTTATATTATTTTTTTCTTTTATAACTCTTATCTCATTCTCCAAAAAAGGCTCTAATTCTTCAACAACTATTATATTTTCATAATTTTCTAAAAATTTTTTAATTTGTTCTTCAGGAATTGGATTTGTAAATCCAAGAGATAGAATATCAAATGGTAAATTATATTTATTCACAATATCAACAACATAATTTGAGGAAATACCAGAAGTAATTATTCCATATTTTCCATTATTTTTGATAACAAAATTAAAAGGTGAAACTTCTACTTCATATTTTATATTATTTATTTTTTCAACTAAATTTTTATGCAAAACTCTTGCATTTGCAGGAATTGGTACAAATCTATTAGGGTTTTTATTAAAATAAGGATTTCTATCAAGATATTCAATTTTTTCAAGTTCAACAACTCCTCTCATATGTGATAATCTAGTTGTTGATCTAATTAAAACTGGTATCTCATATTTCTCAGAAATCATAAAGGCATATTTAATTAACTTTCTTCCTTCATCAGGGTTTCTTGGTTCAAGCATAGGAACTCCTGCAAATTTAGCAAGAATTCTATTATCTTGCTCGTTTTGAGATGAAAACATGCTTGGATCATCACAAGAAATAATTACAAAACCACCAATTGTTCCAAGATACGCTGAACTCATAAATGAATCCATAGCAACATTAAGTCCTACATGTTTAAAAAATGTCATGCTTCTTATGCCAGAAAGAGAAGAAGATGCAGCAACTTCAAATGCAACTTTCTCATTAATTGAAAATTCAAAATAAAAATTCATCTCTTTTGCTATTTTACTTAATATATTTCCTATTTCAGAGGATGGTGTTCCAGGATAAGTTGCTGCAACTTTTCCTCCTCCTTCAAGAAAACCTCTTGCAAAACTTTCATTACCGAGAAGAAAAACTTTCTTCCCAGTCTCATTTGAAATTAATTCATTCAATTTCATATATCCTCCTATGGTATACAATGCAAGGGTATATTTAAAATTTTTCCTTCTAAATCTCTAACTTGTAAATTTTTATAATCTATAAATTTTATTCCATAAACTTTTATCTCTTTTCCAGTTAAATTAATAATAAATGGCTCTTCAAAAATATTAAAATTCTGTTCTATATCTTCTATAATAAGATTTAAATTTTCATTTTCAAAATTATTTAAATTTTTCTTTAATTCCTTTAAAAAAAGACTTAAAATTTCATCAATAAAGAAAAATTTTTTTGTCTCTATATATAAAGAAGTTGTTCTATTTATTAAATCTTTTGGAAAATCATCAATATTTTGATTAACATTTAAACCAACTCCTATAATTTCACCTAAGAGAAATTTATCTTTAAAATAACCCTCAGAAATTACACCGCAAACTTTTTTATCATTTAAATATAAATCGTTAGGAATTTTTATTTTAATACTCTCTATTCCAATTTTTTTCAAAACTTTTGCCATAGAATAAGTAACTAAAATTGGTAAAAAATATATATAATTGAATGGCTTTAAAGAGAGAGAAAAATAGAGTCCACCTTTTTCAGAAACCCAAAATGCCCCCTTTCTTCCTCTTCCTTTAGTTTGAGTTCTTGAAACAACAATTTTGTTTAGAGAAAAATTTTCTTTTAAATAATCTTGAGTTGATGTTATCTCATCAAAAATTTCTATTTTATAATCCTTTTCATCTATAACATCAATATTAAATTCGCTATAAATTTCTTTAAGGAAGGCATAAGATTTAATTTTTTTTACACCTTTTTTATCTACTTTTTCATAAATTTCGTCTATTCTCCTTTTGTTTTTGGGATTGATTATGTATTTATTAATTTCAAAAAGAGGTATAACAACAAATCCTCTATTTTCAAAAAATTTATGTGGAACAATTAAATTTTCTTTTTCTATTATTTTATCTCCATATAGAATTATATCTATATCAATTTCTCTTGGACCCCATTTAAAACTTTCACATCTTCCAACTTTTTTCTCAACTTCTTTAATAAATTTTATTAATAATTCTGGATCTAATTCAGTTTCTCCCTGAATTACAATATTCAAAAACTTATCTTGATCTTTATAGCCCCAAGGCTCTGTTTCATAAAGAGAAGAGATTTTTTTAATTTTGATTTTTTCTCTTATATAAAAAATTGCTCTCTTTAAGAAGTATTCTTTTGGCTCAATATTGCTTCCAAGAGATAAAAAAATCTCCATTTAAATTTCTCTTAAAACAATTTCTCTTTCAACTTCAACTATATTTTTAGGTTTTTTCATTTTTTCAAAATTACTTTTTGTTGATATATAAAAAGCAAATTTTAAACTATCAAAAAAGTTAATTCCTTCATCTAGATAATAAGAAAGTGATGCAATAAAAGTATCTCTGATAAAATCATATGAAGTGTCTTTAAGGATCTCCTTAGATAAAAGATTAAAAAATTTATCTTCATAATTGAAAATAATATTTCCTTTATCAACAGTTATAATGAAATATTCTGGTCTTACATCATTATAACTTTTAAACCTTTTAATTAAAGAAATAAAACTTGAACCAGTAAGAATATCAAAATCTTCTTTATCAATTCTTGCAATAGCTGGTTCTGCCCTTAATCCTTCTTTAAGCATCTCACCTTTTGCATCAAAAATAACTAATTTTTCTTTATCTTTTGAAATTTGAATTAAGTGTTTAAAAATGTCTTTACATATTCCATTTGGGGTTCCATCTGTTAAAAGAATTATATTATAATCTTTAACTTTATCTCTAAATTTATCCTCAAAATTCTTTATGTCTACTGGAGCAATGACAGGGTCCTTTTCATAAAAATCCGTCTCAACACCTCTTTCATCAAAAATTTCTAAGTGAACTGGGTTTTCCTCGTCTGAAAAAATATAATCAAAATCTATTTTTTCAGAAAATAAAGATTCCTTTATGAATTCTCCATTTTTACCACCAATAATACTTAACACTGAAACATTGCCACCTAATTTTTTAATATATCTTGCAGCATTAATACCTCTACCCCCAGGTTTTTTACTAACAATTTCCAATTGATTTTTACCACCAAGTTGAAATTTCTTAAGGTTTGCTTTTTCCTCGACAAAAGGGTTTAAAATGACAGATAGTATCATAATTACATCACTCCCTTTTAACTAATGTTTTTAGTCTCTTTTTTAATTCAAAAATTTTGTCTCTAATTTTTGCTGCCTCTTCAAATTCTAATGTTTCTGCTTTAAGATGCATCTCTTCTTCAAGTTGAGTTATTAGAGATTCAATATAATCTAAACTCATACTTTTTTCGCTCTCTTTAACAAAAATATCTATTTCTTCTTTTTCTTTATATGGTAAATCTATTAACTCTTTTACTGCTTTTCTAACACTTTCTGGTTTTATACCATGTTTAATATTATATTCCATCTGGACCTTTCTTCTTCTATTAGTTTCATCTATAGCTTTTTTCATAGATTCAGTTATTTCATCAGCATACATAATAACTTTACCACTAACATTTCTTGCTGCTCTACCAATAATTTGAATTAAAGATGTGTGAGATCTTAAAAATCCTTCTTTGTCAGCATCTAAAATTGCAACAAGTGACACTTCCGGAAGATCTAAACCTTCTCTAAGTAAATTTATTCCAACAAGACAATCAAATTCACCTTTTCTAAGGTCTCTTATAATTTCAGCTCTTTTTATTGTATCGATATCAGCATGAAGATATCTTACTTTTATTCCTCTTTCATAAAGATATGTTGCAAGATCTTCTGCGACCCTCTTTGTTAAAGTTGTAACTAAAACTCTTTCATTTCTACTAACTCTCTCATTAACCTCTTTTATCAAATCTTCAATTTGATTGTCGCTCTTTCTAACCTCAACTTCAGGATCAATAAGACCAGTAGGTCTTATTAGTTGTTCTACTACTTGTTCTGAAATTGAAATTTCATAATCAGATGGAGTCGCAGAAACAAAAATTATCTGATTTGCTTTTTCTAAAAACTCTTCATATTTTAAAGGTCTATTATCAAGACATGATGGTAATCTAAATCCATATTCAACAAGAGTTTCTTTTCTTGATCTATCTCCATTATACATTCCCCTTAGTTGTGGAACTGTAATGTGAGATTCGTCAATGAAAATAAGAAAATCTGATGGGAAGTAATCTATAATAGTATATGGTGGTTCACCAGGTTTTCTTCCTGATAGGTGTCTTGTATAATTTTCAATTCCTTTAACATAACCTGTTTCAAGTAACATCTCAATATCAAAATTTGTTCTTTGTTGCAACCTTTCTGCCTCAAGATATTTTCCTTGTGATAAGAAATACTCAACCCTTTCTTTCAATTCTTTCTTGATACTCTCAACTGCTTTAAAAATTCTTTCCTCTGTAGTTAAGAATTGTTTTGCTGGAAAAAATATAAAATTTTCGACTTCTTCAATTTTTGTTGATAATAGTGGATCAATTAAATAAATGTTATCTATTGTGTCTCCAAAAAATTCAATTCTAACTGCATAATCAGTATCTATTGGAAAAATATCTACAATATCTCCTCTAACTCTAATTTTACCTCTTGAAAAATCAATATCATTTCTCTCATATTGAAGCATTACTAAATTTTTTATTAGTTCTTTTCTTGAAATTTTTTCTCTAACTCTTACTTCAATAAGTCCCTTTAAAAATTCAGTTGGATCATCCCAACCATAAATACACGAAACAGAGGAAACAACAATTGTATCTCTTCTTTCCATTAAACTTCTCAAAGTTTTATGTCTTAATTTAACAAGATCTTCATTTATATCAGCATCTTTCTCAATATATAAATCACTTTGTGGAACATATGCTTCAGGTTGATAATAGTCATAATAACTAACAAAATATTCAACCCTATTATATGGAAAAAGATCTCTAAATTCAGAGTATAGTTGTGCTGCTAGAGTTTTATTATGACAAATAATAAGTGTAGGTTTATTAACTTGAGCGATAACATTTGCCATAGTATAGGTTTTACCTGAACCTGTAACACCAAGAAGGGTTTGAAATCTAAACCCTTTCTTTACTCCTTCAACTAATTTTTCTATTGCCTGAGGCTGATCACCTTTTGGCTTATATTGAGAAACAAGTTTAAAATTATCTTCGTTCATAAATGCAATTATAATTTTAAATGATTTTTTAAAAAACTCAAGAGAAAAAATTTGTTAAAAATTAAACAAAAGAAGAAATTTTTATTGTGATATAATTTTAAATTATGAAAATAGATGTTCTTGTTGTTGAAATTGGTTCTACTATAACAAAAGTTTCTGCTTTCCAAAATTTAAAATCAAAAAATCCAATTTATCTTGGAAAGGGTATTTCTTACACAACAGTTAACGAAGGAGACATAACAATTGGACTTAATAGAGCAATTGAGGATTTAAAAATTAAACTTAATGCTTCTAAAATAAATTGGAAACATATGTATGGGAATTCATCAGCAGCAGGTGGACTTAAAATGACAGTTCATGGTCTTGTTCCTGAAATGACAGCAAAAGCGGCAAAAGAAGCAGCTCTTGGTGCAGGTGCTATTACAAAAATGGTGACTGCAGGTCTTATTTCTCAATATGACTTGAAAAAAATTGAAGAGATAAAACCAAACATAATTCTTCTTTCAGGTGGTGTAGATTATGGTGAAACAAATATAGTTTTAGAAAATGCAAAAAGATTATCAAATTTAAACATTAAACCACCAATAATTTATGCTGGAAATATTGCTATTAGAGAAGAGGTAAAAAGAATTTTTGAAGAAAAAAATTTTAAAATTTATATAACAGAAAATGTATATCCTGAAATAGATAAATTAAATATAGAACCTGTGAGAAGAGTTATTCAAAAAGTTTTTGAGGAGCATATAATACATGCACCTGGTATGGAAAAAATAAGAGATTACATTGAAGGAGAGATAATTCCTACACCAGGTGCAGTTATGAATGCTTTTATTTTATTATATGAAGAAATTGGTGATGTGATGGGTTTTGATATTGGTGGAGCAACAACAGATGTTCACTCAGTTACAGAGGGTAAAATTGATAAAGATTCGGTAGTTATTTATCCAGAACCCTTAAATAAAAGAACAGTTGAAGGTGATCTTGGAGTTTATATATCAAGTGGAAATGTTTTAAATCTTATATCTGATTTAGAAAAAGAAAAATTAAATAAGTATATGAAATATCTTAAACCTATACCCAAAACAAAAAATGAAATTTATATAACAAAAAAACTCGGTGAGATTTGTCTTAAAACTTCTCTTATAAGACATGTTGGAGAGATAAGATTTTTATATACTCAATCAGGAAAAATTAAAGCAATTTATGGAAAAGATTTAAGAAATGTTAAATATGTTATTGGAACAGGCGGAGTTTTAACTCAAATACCATCAATGAAAAAAGAAATGGAAAATATTTTCAAAGGAATTATTGATGAAAGAATTCTTCTTCCAAAAAATCCTAAAATTTTAATTGATAAAAACTATATTTTTTCAAGTATTGGCACCATATCAAAATTATATAGAGAAGCATCTATAAAACTTCTCATTGAATCAATAGGTCTAAAAGACAAAATGTTTTAATATTTTATCTCTATTGACAGAATAAAAATTTACTATTATAATTATACCAACTAGTCGGTATAAAGGAGTATAATAATGAATATTAAGAAATTAAAAGGTGAAGGCACTAAAAAGAAAATAATTGAAGTTGCTACTTATCTTTTTAATGATAATGGATATGATAAAACGAGTGTTCAAGATATATGTGAAAAGGCAGGAGTTAGCAAAGGTGCCTTTTTTCATCATTTTCCAACTAAAGAATTTTTGTTCTTAGAAATTCTTAATGAATTTTTAGAAAAATTAGAAAAAAGAATGATTGATATTGAGAAAAAATCAGATAATATACCCCAAGCAATGATACAAATGACAAAAATTCTTGAAGAGATATTTATTATTTCAGAAGGCAAATTAACAATTTTTCTTGAATTTATGAAACAATCTGAAAAAAATGAAGAAATAATGAAAAATCTTTCAATTCAATTTAAAAAATATGAAAATTATGTTGAAAACTTAATTGAGAAGGGAAAAAGAGAAGGAAGCATTAGAGATGATATTAATTCAAAATTTTTCTCATCATTAATTGTTTCCCTTTCTATAGGAATGATTTTTAGAAAATCTCTCTTTAAAAATGATAAATTAGATTCATTGAATTCATCTAAAAAATTACTTGATTTTATCCTAAATTCAATTAAAAGGAGGATTTAAAATGAAAGTACTTGTAACAGGTGGTTTTGGAAATATAGGAAAGTATGTCATCAAAGAATTAATAAAAAGGAGAATAGATGTAAAAATATTTGACTTAAAAACAAAGAAAAATATAAAAATTGCTAAGAATTTATCTGGAATAGAAATTTTTTGGGGAGATATTACCAATAAGATTGATATTTTAAATGCACTAAGAGATGTTGACTATGTTGTTCATCTTGCATTTATTATTCCTAAAATCTCTTCAACTGAAATTGATATTGATAAAAAACCAAACATTGCAGAAAAAATTAATGTATATGGTACAAAAAATTTGATTAGTTGTATGAAAGAACTTAAATATCCAGATAAAATTATATTTACATCATCAGTTCATGTTTATGGAATTACTCAACACCTTTGTCCTCCAAGAAAAGTTGAAGAAGATTTAAATCCTAATGATCTATATTCTTATCATAAAGTTTTATGCGAAAAAATCATAAAGGAATCTAATTTGAAATATATTATTATGAGATTAGGCGCTTCAATTACTCAAGATTTAAAAATCATTAATTTTGTTAGAGACTTATTCGAAATTCCACTTGATAATAGAATCGAGTATATTCATCCAGAAGATATAGGAGTTGCAATTGCAAATGCAATTGAAAGAAATGACCTTTGGGGCAAAATTTTTAACATTGGTGGTGGAAAAAGATGTCAATATCTTTATAAAGATTTTGTATCAAAAATTCTTGAAGCCATTGGAATAGGAATGCTGCCAGAAAATCTTTTCAGCAAAAATTATTTTGCTGTTGATTTTCTTGATACTGAAGAAAGTGAAAAATTACTCAATTATCAAAAAAGAGATTTAAATGATTATATATGTGATTTAAAGAAAAAATTAAGTTATAGAAGATACTTAATAAAACTGTTTAGACCTTTTATAAGACAATATATAATTTCTAAATCACCAAACTTTTTGCCAAAATGGTCTTTTAAGAATTTTTAATCTTTATAATTTCTGCAATTATACTTATTGCTATTTCATCAGGCGTTATAGCATTTATCTCTAATCCAATAGGTGAATGAATTTTATTTATTTTCTCCTCAGGAAAACCCTCATATTTTAATTTTTCTCTAAATTCATTTGCTTTATTTTTGCTTGCAATTAATCCCAAATAGAATGGCTCTTTTTCTTTTCTCAAAATCTCTTTAACAACACCAAAATCTATGTTATGTGCTCTTGAAACTATAACAATAAAATCTCTTTCTTTTATTTCCATATTTTTTGCAAATTCAATCATATTTTCTTTGAAAACTTTAGCATTTGGAAATCTGTCTTCTTTTGCATATTCCTCTCTATCATCAACTACAATTATTTTAAAAGGAAGATATTTTAAAAAATTATAGAGTGAATATCCAACATGACCTGCGCCAAAAATGTAAATTTTATCTTTTATTCCAATTACATCAATAAATGCTGTAATGCTTCCTCCACAACTCATTCCAAGTTCTCTCAGCTCTTTCGTAATAATTTTCGGTTTTTCTTCTTCTATTGCTTTTACTGCCTCTTTTGTTAAAAAATATTCAAGATTTCCTCCGCCAACTGTTCCTAAGGTTTCTCCATTTTTTGTAACAAGCATTTTAAAACCAGGTTTGCCAGGAGATGACCCTTGAGAATCAACTATTGTAACTATTGAAAAAATCTCTCCTTTTTCAAGCAATTCATTTCCCTTTTTGAAAATATCTACTTCATGCATTATGCTCCTCCTTTTCTTTTATATAAACTTCATATGTATCAATGTCTTTAACTGTATCTGGATCATTAGTTTCTAAATCAAGAACAAGATTTTTATTTCTTGCATTATAAATTATATCTCTTAAACCCTCTTTTTCAGGGTCAAGAGACAAAATTTTATCTTTAAATTTCATAGAAATAAAAGTTGGATGACCTCTTTCACCTTTATAACAAGAAACAATAATTGGAAAACTATCTTTTTTTACCTCATCTATAAGTAATTTTACTGTCTCTTTTTTTAAAAATGGTTGATCCCCTAAAAAAACTATAAAACCATCAAAATCAGATGGAACAATCTTTAAAACTTCTTGTATTGATGTTAGCATTCCCTTTTTATAATTTTCATTTATTATAACATCAAATTTATCTGTTAATAATGTTTTTATAGAATTATAAATCTTTTTATTCTCATAACCCAAAACTATATAAATTTTATCTAAATCGCTATCTTTAAGAGTTTCAATTATTGTTCCTAAAATAGTTGAATTTTTCCAAGGAAGGAGTTGTTTTATTCTTCCTTCCATTCTTCTTCCCTCTCCTGCCGATATTACAATTCCAAAAATTTTCATTTAGCATAAACCTCCTTTAATATATTATTTATCAAATCATTAAATCTCTCAATGGACAAAATTATAATTTTTTTGTTATATCTTTTTAAAACAAAAAGTTCATCTATCTTTAAAATATATCCTAAATCTTTTAAATATTTTTTTATTTTTTCTTTAGTTTTCTCTTCATACAAAAGTAGAATAAAATCACTCTTTATAATCAATTCATCAATTGATGATAAAATTTGGCTTTCTTCAGGAATAGTTAAATTAATTTCATCTAAATTAATTTTATATTCTTTTAAAAAATTAAAAAATTCAACTGGAGTTTTATCATTAATATCTATCTCATCTCTAACCAAAATTATTGAAGTGATAAAATTTTTAATATTACATAAAGTAATAAAATCACTATTGAAAATTATATTTATAATTTTTGACTTTAAAAAATTATTTTCTTTAATAATTTCTATCTCTAAAAATTTTTCATTTTTTATTATAAAACCCTCTTTTGAGAAATTTATTTTAGCATCTTCTATTTGACTTCTGAATAAATCAAAATTTAAAGTTAAAAAGCAATCTATTTTTGATAAAATTTCTACTTTATTATCAAAAATTTTTATCTTAATATTTTCATTATTTAACATTAAGACCTGTTAATATTTTTATTTTTTTGTTATCAATCTCAAATGTTTTAGGCAATCCACCAAAAAGATCACCATCTGCTTGTGTTTTAACAAAATTTTCTCCTTCAACTTCAATTTTTTTACACTTTAAAGATTCCACCCCGCTTATTTTTATATGACCTCCACCAAGATAAACCTTTGGAAAGTGATATAAAAATCTTAATTTTGGCATCTTATGAAAGATAATTACATCTAAATAACCATCTTTTATATCAGATAAAGGAGAAATTTGCATTCCTCCTCCACCATATTTTCCGTTTGCAATTGTTATTAAATATGCTTTAACTTTTTTAATTTTTCCATCAATTTTTAATACAAATTCAGGTAATTTCCAATAATATAAAACATAAAAAAGGCCGAGAAGATAAGATAAAATTCCTAAACCTCTAAATTTTTTATTTGCAATATATGTTACTTCAGCATCAAGACCAATTCCAGAAAAATTTAAAAACCTTGTGCTATCAAGTTTTGGATGATCTATTTCAACAATATTTCCATCGTCTAAAATTAATTGAAGTGCTTTAAATGGGTTTTTTGGAATATTTAAACTTCTTGGAAGATCTCTTCCTCTTCCTGCTGGAATAATTCCTAATACACAATCATTATTTTCAATACCTTGAGCAATTTCTCTTGTTGTACCATCACCACCAACTGAAATTATATACTTGAAACCTCTTTTTATTGCTTCCTTTGCTATTTCTGTAGCGTGTCCAGGATACTCTGTTATCATATACTCAAATTTAATTTTTAATTTTTCTAGAAATTTTTTAATCTTTTTCCAAATTTTAAGTGATTTCCCAACGCCTGCAACTGGATTAATAATAAAATAGTAAATTTTATTTTCATCCATAAACCTTTTCACCTCCAATGTAAACTTCTTTTACTTTTGCATTTAACTTTAATGGATCTCCTTCAAAAATTATAAAATCTCCTAATTTACCATATTTTAAACTACCAATTTTATTTTCCATATTCACACTTTTTGCTGGATTAATTGTGTATGCTTTAAATGCAGAAATTATATCAATCTCTTCATTTCTATAAAACTCTCTTCCATTGATTATCCTTTCTGTAGAAACTCTTATTCCTCTTAATGGATCAATATCCTCAATTGGTGCATCTGTTCCAAAACAAAGAGTTTGATTTAAATCTAAAAATGTTTTAAATGTGTAAGTATATTTTCCTCTTTCACCTAAAAACTTATTTACTTTATAGAAATCAAGAATTATATGTGATGGTTGAACAGACAAAAAGAAATTACCTTTTTTTAAATCATTAAAAAAATTTTCTGAAACTATTTGAGCATGTTCAATTCTATTATATTTATTAATTCCAACCTCTAAAAAAGATTTCAAAACAAGTTCATTTGCCAAATCACCAATTGCATGTACCCATAAACAAAAGCCTTTTTCATTTATTTTTTTAACTAAATCTTTTAATTCTTCATAATCGTAATAACTTAATCCTTTATTTTGAGGTTCATCTATAAAGCCTTCTTTCATAAAACACGTTTTTGAGCCTAAAGAACCATCCATAAAGATCTTTATTCCACCAATTTTTAAAAAATCATCACCAAAGAAACTTCTTAATCCAATTTTTGAAAAGTCTTCAAATTTATTAATAGGAATCGCATTAAATATTCTTAATTTATATTTTTTTTCAATAAGGTGCTCTAAAATATCACCATCCATATTGCATATTGCTGTAATTCCATAGGAGTAGAGTCTTTTAATACCATTTTCAATAAAATTTTTATAATCAACTTTATCTTTGAATCTTTCAAGAACATAATCACCTGCTCTATCTCTTAAAATTCCTGTAGGTTCACCATTTTCATCAATTTCAACTTTTCCACCTTTAAAGATACTGTCTTTTGTAATATTTAAAAAATTTAAAACAGATGTGTTTACCCATACAGAATGTCCATCTCTTCTCTTTAAAATGACAAATCTATTACCAAATATCTCATCAAGATATTTTTTATTAGGTTTAACTTCCCATTTTTCATCATCCCATCCAAATCCAAATATAACATTTTCTTTTGTATCTTTTTCTTTAAGTTTTTTTATAACTAAATCAAAATTATCTAAATTTGTTAAATTAATTTCAAAAAGAGATTTTGAAAATAAACCTAGATGAATATGTGAATCAAAAAAACTGGGTAAAACAAAATTTCCCTTTAAGTCTATTAATTCTTTTTTAAATGGAAGGGTTAAATCGTTCTCGTCACCTAAATATAAAATTTTATCATTACAAACCACAAGGGTCTTTTTTAAATCAAAATTTTCATCATAAATTCTTCCATTATAAAAAACTTTTATCATTTACTTTTAAAAAAGATATACTATAAAAATTATAAAGTATATTAATGAAGTAACCAATAGACTTCTTTTAATTGATAGATTATAAATAAATCTTATTCCTAAAAAGGTATATAAAAAGAGTAAAATTCTTGGAGGATAATAAAAGAAAAATAGTGTTTTATTAAAAGTATCTTCTTTATAGTAAGAAAATAAATAAATTAATCCATACATCATTTTATTTAAAGTTGGATAAAAGAAAATAACCATTATAATGAAAAGAACAAAAGATGGTATAAATATTAGCAATGTATCAATTAAACAAAGTATAAATTTCCTATCTATCCCAAACATTTTTATAAAAACTTTTATAAATAAAGAAATAAAAATTATGAATACTATGTTAAAAATAATTTGTGTTGTTGCCCCATAAAAGACCCTTTTATTTTCAATTAATTTGTTTAGATAAAAAATTAAAAACAAAAAAAGTGCTAAATAAAATGGAACTAAACTTTTAAGAAATTTTCCATCTTTTACCCCCTGAAAACACTTTTTAGGATTTAAAAAAATTAAAATAAGTTCCATGGAAAATTTATAACATAAAAATTTAAAAATAAAAAGGGCTCTGGATTAAAACCAGAGCCCTAAGAAAAGTTTTCTTTTTAATTTTTATTAATATTCAGGCATTGGAGGAGGTGATGCTTTTTCTTTTTCTGGAATTTCTGTTACTGATGCTTCAGTTGTTAAAAGGAGAGATGCAATTGATTCTGCATTTTGGAGAGCAGATCTTGCAACTTTTGCAGGGTCAATTATTCCTGCATCAAGTAGATTTTCAATCTTGTGTGTTTCAGCATTAAATCCAATTCCATCTTTGCTCTCTTTTATTTTTTCAACTATCATAACTCCCTTTTCACCAGCATTATCTGCAATTTGTCTCAAAGGAGCCTCAAGTGCTTTTCTAACAATATTAACTCCTGCAATATAATCAGTATCACCATTTTTGATTTTATCAAGAACCTTTTGTGCATTAATATAGATTACTCCACCACCAGGAACGATTCCTTCTTCGACTGCCGCTTTAGTTGCAGCAACTGCATCTTCAACCCTATGTTTTCTTTCTTTCATTTCAGTTTCTGTTGCTGCTCCAACTTTGATAATTGCAACACCACCTGAAAGTTTAGCTAATCTTTCTTGAAGTTTTTCTCTATCATAATCAGATTTTGTTTCTTCAATCTGTTTTTTAATTTGAGCAATTCTAGCCTCAATATCCTTTTTTGCTCCCTTACCACCAACAATTGTTGTATTATCTTTATCAACTTTAACTTTATCTGCTCTACCAAGCATATCAAGTGTAACATTTTCAAATTTAATTCCAAGGTCTTGAGAAATGACTTGACCACCAGTTAGTATTGCAATGTCCATTAACATTTCTTTTCTTCTATCACCAAAACCTGGTGCTTTTACAGCACAACATTGGAATGTTCCTCTAACTTTGTTTACTACTAATGTTGCTAGCGCTTCACCTTCAACATCTTCTGCAATTACTAAAAATGGTCTCCCAGTTTGAACTATTTTTTCAAGAAGTGGTAAAAACTCTTGAATTCCTGAAATCTTTTTATCTGTAATTACAATGAATGGCTCTCTTAATTCGACCTCCATTTTTTCAGGGTCTGTAATGAAATAAGGAGAAATATAACCTCTATCAAATTGCATTCCTTCAACAAGTTCAACTTTAATATCTAAACCTTGCCATTCTTCAACTGTAATAACACCATCTTTACCTACTTTTTCCATTGCATTTGCAATTGCTTCACCAATTTTTGGATCTTTTGAAGAAACTGTTGCAACTTCTGCAATTCTCTTTTTCTCATCAACCTTCATTGCGACTTTTTTAATATACTCAACTACCTCTTTTACTGCGTCATCCATTCCTCTTTTAAGAAGAACTGGATTTGCACCTGCAGATACTAATTTAAGACCTTCATGAATCATCTCTTGTGCTAAAACTGTTGCTGTGGTTGTACCATCACCAGCAACATCATTAGTTTTTGAAGCAACTTCTTTTAGAAGTTGGGCTCCTAAATTTTCAAATGGATCTTTAAGTTCGATCTCTTTTGCAATCGAAACTCCATCATCAGAAACAACAGGAGATCCAAATTTTCTTTCAAGAACAACATGTCTTGCTGTTGGTCCAAGTGTAACCTTTACAGTATTTGCAACTGCATCAACTCCATCAAGCAATTTTTTTCTTGCATCTTCACTGTATAAAATTTGTTTTGCTGCCATATTTCACCTCCTACTCTATTATTGCTAAAATATCCCTATCAGATAAAATCAAATATTCCTTATCTTCAATTTTTACCTCAGTTCCTGCATATTTTGAGTAAATCACAGTATCCCCCACTTTAACTTCCATTGGACTTCTTTGTCCATTATCAAGAACTTTACCAGGACCTACTGCAATAACTTTACCCTTTTGAGGTTTTTCTTTTGCTGTATCTGGTAAAACTATTCCAGATTTTGTTTTTTCTTCTTCTTTTTCAGGCTCAACTATAATCTTGTCACCAATTGGTTTTAATTTCATATGCTCACCTCCTTATTAGCACTTTAATATATAGAGTGCTAAATCTAATATAAAATTATAAAAGGGATTATTTTTTTGTCAAGAGTTTTGATATTATTTTAAATTGCTATATTAACTCTCTTCAATCATTTCACTCCATTTTTTACTCAACTCATCCCTTCTCGGTTTATAAACTGCTTCAAAAAAGTATCTTTGAGACAAAAGAACACCCTTATCATATGATGAGACAATTTCAATTGCTTCTTTCCAAGCTTTATCAAATTTTCCTTTAAATCTTTTTTCAATTTCTTTTTCAAAATCTTCTTCGGTTTGAATCTCCCCACCAATTGTATAGTAAATTTTTCCATCTATTTCTACAGCATATGCCATCTCATCACCTATTGTCTCAATTTTAAAAGATTCTTTAATTTTCTTTAATTTTTCTTCACTTAATCTTTTCCTTTTTAGAAATAATTCACTTGGAGTTATTTCTTTAGCACCTTTAAAACCCTTTTTTGCTGCAGCGTAAAAAATTGCTCTATTTAAACCAAAACTTTTTGCAGTGTTTATTTCTTTTCCTAAAACATATGCTCTTGCTGCTTGAAGTGTTGCCATAACTTGAAATCTTCCAATTGCCATTTTTACCTCCTTAAGCCCTTAATTTTTTTCCAATATAAAGTTACAATTGGAGAATTATTTCCTATAATATATTTACTATTTATTTCTTTTATAACAATTCCTTCATGTCCCAAAGAAATGGCTTCTTTTAAATCTTTTTCTATATCTGACAATTCTTTAAATTTTAAAATTTCAACTCCTTCTCCAAATTTTATTTTATTTAAAATCTCTTTTCTTTTAATTAAAGGTAAATTTCCTAAAAAATCCCCTTTATAATAGATTATGTCGAAAACAAAAATTATTGGTTTTGCTCTGTTTGTCTCTGAAAAAAGAGAAGGAATAAACCTTCTTCCTTTATCAGAATATAACTCACAATCTAAAATTGTTCCATCTGGAACATTTTCAAAAATATCTTTTGAAATTTTTAATTTATAACTCCAATCTGGATTTTTTTCTAATCTTCTTCCAAAAAATAAAACATTTCCTTTGTCTTTTATTACCTCTAGCCTCCATCCATCAATTTTTGGTTCAACAATCCAATCGCCATTTAAATTCTCTCCAAAATATTGAATTGGTTGCATAAGCCAAACTGGTTTTATTTTTTCTTTATTTTCTTTTCCTCTATTTAAAATAAAATTTAAAAGTTTTTCATCTTCCTCTATTTTAATTGGTTTATCAATCCAATATGAAACTCTATGGGGTCTATCTTTAGTTTCAACTCCTTTTATACTTTTTGTTCCAATAACTTTAACTATTCTTGGAAGATCATACATATTATCAATTTTCAAATTAAGTTCTTGAATTTCTTTTTTAAATTTATCTCTTATAAAATTTTCAAACCAAAGAAGAGAATCTTCAATATCATATCTATTTTCATCATTAATCACATAATAAGGAATTACAAAAAACAACGACACCCCATTTCCAGTCATACCTCTGAATAGTTTTTTAAAACTATTATTATTAAAAAAATCCTTTATTTTTTCTGATAAAAAAATTGCCCTATTAAGTTCATCATCATCTGATGGTAGATTTTTGGGTCTTATTGGATCAATATCGATAACAGTCAAATTTAGTCCAACAATATCTTCTTTTCTTGCAGCAAATTTAATGTCTATTTTTCTATCTCTAATACCAGCATAAATATTTCTTTTTCCGTTAAATAAAATGCATTCTTTTAAAAAATCACTCTCATTATTGACAAACTTAACAATAGGATATACTCCTTCTTTAAGAATCCTTAATTCAGTTGGACCTTTATGATTAAGTAGTTTATAAGTAAGTTTTATATCATCTAAATTGATCCCTTCATTCATTTCTCTAAATTCATTTTATAAAATTTATGCTATAATATTAAATTGTTTTTTTATGTTTAATATGAAGGATATGATAGATATACTAAAAAAGCAGATAGGTTCTTTAAAAGATTTTTTAGAACTTAATTATATTTCTTTAAAAACAAAAAATGGAGAAATTTATATTGGAGAAAAATCCAATGGATTTATCAAATATAAAATTAAAATTGACGAAAATACAACTTTTGAAGTAGCAAGAAATGAAGATTTTGATGAAAAAGAAATTTCTGTTTTAAATTTTTTTGTAAAAATTACCTTTGATACATATTTAAAGGAAGGATATTTAAATTTAATGGATAACGAGAACCATAATTATTATAAAGTGAATGGATTTTTAAATTATATAAATCAAAGTAATATAACATTAAAAGATGAACTTGTCAAAATTTTAATTGAAACGATAAAAGTAAAAGACCAGGAAACATATGAGCATTCAAAAGGAGTCGCTTATTATTCAAAATTGATATCATCAAAATTTTTTAATGATGAAAATAAAATAAAAGATATTGAAATAGCAGCACTTCTTCATGATATTGGAAAAATTTCTATTAAAGAACAAATTTTGTTTAAACCATCAAGTTTAAGGGAAGATGAATTTGAAGAGATAAAAAAACATCCAGAAATTGGATATAAAATTGTTTCAAAAAGCGATGTCTTAAAGGATGTTGCTAATTTTATTCTTTTACATCATGAATGGGAAAATGGAATGGGTTATCCTTTTGGACTAAAAGGAGATAAAATTCCAATAGAAGCGAAAATTGTATCAGTTTCTGATTATATTGAAGCAAATCTTCAAGGAAGAAATTATACAAAAAGAAAAACAATATCAGAATTAATTAGAGATTTAGAATCACTTAAAGGTACAAAATTTAATGAAGAAATAGTAAATAAAGCAATTGAAGTTTTAAAAATAATAGAGGAAGACGGTGCAAGTATTATATATTAAAACAAGAAAAAGAGTCGAAGCAATTGATATAACTGAGTCAATTTTGAATTTTGTTAAGGAAAGCGGTATTCAAAATGGTATTTTAATAGTTTATGTTCCTCACACAACTTGCGGTTTAACAATTAATGAAAATGCAGATCCAAGTGTAATAGAAGATATTTTAAATAAAACTAGTGAACTTATTCCCAGAGTATCAAATTATAAGCATTTTGAAGGAAATTCAGACTCTCACATAAAATCAGCTATTTTTGGCATATCTCATCAACTTTTAATAGAAAATGGAAAAGTTTTGCTTGGCACATGGCAAGGAATATTTTTATTAGAATTTGATGGTCCAAGAGAAAGAAAGGTGTATTTGAAAATAATAAAAAATGGATGAAAATTATTGTTTAATTATAATTGGTGAAGGAGACATTCCTTCAGATTTTCCAAAATTTGAACTCAAAGAGTTTTTGTCATTAAAATCAAAAATAGATTCTAATTTTGAATTAAATGAATTTGAAAGAAAAAGATTTGAAGAACTTAAAATAAAAATTAAAAATTGGAAAAGAAACTTTAGAAATGATGAATATTATCATACATTATTTGATTTAACTAATTTAATTTTTAATAAATTTAAAATAAAAACATTCTTCGCTTTTTTAGATTATTGTGAACCAGATTTACAAACTTCAATTGAAAATGCAATAAATTATAACTACAAAAAGATTTATCTTTTTTCAACAAAATTAATTCTTAAAAAAATTGAATTACTTAAAATTCAAGATGAAATTAATCTAATTAAGATGAAGTATAAGGATTTGGAAATAGTTAACTTAGTAGAATTAAATTTAAATGATATTTCAGAATTTATCTTAAAAAACCTAAAAATTAAAGAGGTAAAATGAGTTGATAACGAAAATAATTTCTTTTTTAATTTTGATTTTTCTTGGATTTTTTTTAAAAAAGATTAAATTTTTAAATGAAAATGAAGGAGAGTTATTAAGAAAAATATTATTCAATGTTTCGCTTCCATCTCTTGTGATTTTTTCAATATTGACTTCAAATTTTTCTGGCAGTTTTTATAAACTTTTCTTTATTGTTCCAGTTTCAATGATAATACAATTCTTTATAACATTTATTTTAGGTTCAATTTACTTTAAAGATAAAAAAGAACTTGCAACATTAATTTTAATTTGTGTTATGGGAAATACTGCTTTTTTAGGATATCCTCTTGTTGAAATGTTTTTTGGTACAAAAAATCTTCCATTTGGAATTTTCTATGATCAAGTTCACTTTTATACTTTTTTAATTATCATATATCCTCTTATATCTTATATTTCTAGAAGTGAAAATAGAGGCATAAAATCTTCTTTTATAACACCTCCTGTTATATCTTTTCTTATATCTCTTATCTTAAGAAATTTTACAATGCCTCAAATTGTTATTGAATCCCTCAATGTTTTAAAACAATCAGTCACTCCTCTTGTTCTTTTATATCTTGGTATAAATCTTGATTTAAATATAACAAAAAAAGATTTAACATATCTTATTCCAGTAATAATATTAAAACTTATACTTCTTCCATATATAACTTTTTTTGTTACAAATTTTTTTAAAGTAGAAGAGATTATAAAAAATGTATCACTTCTTCAATCAATGATGCCAACTATGATGGCAACAATTATATTTGGTTCACAAATTGGATTAAATAAAAAAATTATTGCAAAAGCAGTTGGAATAACAACAATTTTTTCTTCATTAACAATATCTATTTTATCAAAGGCTTTAATAGGTTAAAATATAGAAAGTAGTATTTAAACTAAAAGAAAAGGAGGTGAGAGATGGATAGATTAAGAGAAGAGATTCTTTTCATACTCTCAAGAAAAAATGGAGATTTTTTTGAAATAATATCAAAAAGTAATTTTACAGCAAAAGAAGTTATGGATGAACTTAAAAAAATGAAAGATGAGGGTTTGATAGAAGAGAAAAATGGAGTATTTGAATTAAAAAATAAAATAGAGATTAAAATCTCAACTGATTTTGTTTGTGATAAATGTAAAGGGAGAAGAGTTTATGATAAAGAGGGGTTATGGAAAAATCTAAAAAAGAAATATGAAGAAATTGCTAAATTAAGACCAAAACCAGTTCAAGTTTATGATCAAGGGGTAATTGATTCTGAAACTGCAATTGGAAGATTTTTATATATGTTAACAAGGGGAGATGTTTACAAAAAGAAAATTTTGATATTAGGTGATGATGATTTAATGGGAATTTTATTTTCATTATCAAATATAACTGATGAAATTGTTGTTCTTGAAATAGACAAAAGATTAGTAAATTTTATAAACGAAATTAAAAAAGATTATAAATTAAATAATTTGACCGCTTATGAATATGATGCAAGAGAAAAACTTCCTGAAAATTTTGTTGATAAATTTGATACATTCTTCACTGACCCAGTTGAAACAGTAGAAGGTCTTTTAATTTTTGTCTCCAGAACTTTAGCAGGTCTTAAAGGAAATGGCAATGCAGGTTATTTTGGGCTTACATCAATAGAATCAAATGGAGAAAAGTGGTTAAAGATACAGAGAGGATTAAATGATATGAATCTTGTAATAACAGATATAGTTAGAAATTTCTCATTTTATGAATTAAGTGATGATATTTTAAAAAGTGACCTTTTAATTGTTAAAGAAAATCCATTCAATATACAAAATCCAAAATTTTACTGGTATAACTCTCATCTATATAGGGTTGAAGTTGTTGGAACAAAGAAACCGAAATATATTGATAGTGTTAATTTGGGAAGAGAATTATATTTTGATGAATATACATATGTTGTAAAACCATGAGTGACGAAAATGTTTTATTACGGCCCTTTTGGGCAGAAATTAATCTCGATAATTTAAAGAAAAATTACCTTTTTCTAAGAAGCATTGTTAAAGATAAAAAGTTAATTTCTGTTGTTAAAGCAGATGCATATGGTCATGGAGCACCTGAAATAGCAGGTGAGCTTGAAATTTTAGGAAGTGACTATTTTGCTGTTGCTACACTTGAAGAAGGAATTGAATTAAGAACAAGAGGAATATCAAAACCTATACTTATTTTTGGATATATTTTTCCAAAACAAGCTGATTATATAGTGAATTTTTCATTAACTCCAACTTTATATTCACTTGATTTTGCAAAAGAACTTAATAATATTTGTGAAATAACAAAAGAAAAAGTTAATGTACATATAAAAATTGATACTGGAATGGGCAGAGTAGGAATTCTCTGGAATGAAGCAGTTCCTTTTATAAAAGAAGTTTTAAAATTTAAAAACATTTATATTGAAGGTTTATATGCTCACTTTTCTTCAGCAGATGAAAAAGATAAAACATTCACAATACTTCAATATGAAAGATTTATGAAAGTTATAAATGAACTTGAAAAAGAAAACATAAAAATTCCTTTAAAACATCATGGTAATTCAGCTACTGTAATTGACCTTCCAGAATATATTTTAGATGGAGTAAGATGTGGAATATCTCTTTATGGATTAAGACCATCAGATGAAGTTAAAAAAGTAAAACTTTATCCTGTAATGAGTTTACATTCGAAAATTATTTTTTTAAAAAAAGTTCCTCCAGGAACTCCAATTAGTTATGGAAGAACCTATATTACAAAAAAGGAGAGTATAATAGGTACACTTCCGTTTGGTTATGCAGATGGTTATCCAAGAATTTTATCTAATAAAGGTGAGGTAGTTTTTAAGGGAAGAAGAGCAAAAATAGTTGGAAGAGTAACTATGGATCAAGTCATGATTGACCTTACAAAATTTAAAGATGCTAAAGTTGGTGATGATGTTATAATAATGGGGAAAGAAGGAAGGGAAGAAATTACTGCAGATGAGATAGCAAAAAAATGTAAAACTATAAATTATGAAATTGTAACAAGAATTGGGAAGAGAGTGCCAAGAGTTTATATAAAGAATGGAGAAGTTATAAAAATAAAAACTCTTTTAGATAGATAAAGGAGGTTTACAATGGAAAAGAAAAAAGAAATTAAAAAGAAAGAGAGTGGATTAAAAACATATTTTATAATTTCAGGTGCAATAATAGTTGCTTTTGTAATATTAATTTCAATATTTTCTTTCTTTAATAGAGAAATCCCCCTTGATAAAGCACTTAAAGAAATTTTTGGAAAAGATTATAAAGTTTTAGAGTCCAAAAGTTATACTTTACCAGATGATCCTAATTTTGCTCTTTCAATTGACACAGTAGTTAATTCAAAAGGAACAATTGTTGGAAAGTATTCTTTACTTACAATTAAAGATCTTTCATTAAAAAACATTGATAACAGCATAAAGGTTGTTGTGTGTTTTGATGATAATGGTAAAATTTCTAAAATAAAACCTCTAAGCAAAATAAAAACAGAAAAAGAAACAAATTGGAATGAATTTTTCTCAAAATTTATAGGAAAAGATTATAAAGATTTACTCTCAACTGCAATACCACTACCTGCTGAAAATGGGGAGCTTGCAACTACATTTAAAGATAAGTTAGTAAAGAGCTCTGCAATTTCTTATATAAATCAGTTTGGTGTTGAAGCATATACATCTTTAAAAACAAATCAAACAGAAAATGAAACAAAAAGATTACTGATTGGAGATAAAATTCCATCTTTTGAAGCAACTGATATAAATGGAGAAAAAATTTCAAGTGAATTAATAAAAGGTAGAAAAACAGTTATAGTTTCAACAAATGCAACATGTGGTTCATGTATTGAAAAAACACATGCTTTTGATGAACTTATATATAAAGTTGGAAAAAATAAAAATTTTAACTATATACTCATATCTGAAACAGCAAAAGATAAAACTATTAATGAATATTTAACAAAAACAAAAAACAAAAATATGAAAATAATAATTGATACTTCTCAGGAACTTCTAAGAAAATTAACAATTGAATTTACACCTGATGTTTTATTAGTTGATATTGATGGAACTGTTGTTTATCACAATTTTCCTAATTCTCAAGATATAGAACAAAAATTAACTGAATTTCTTAAATAAATGAAACTAAAAATATTATTAGTTATATTTTTGATTTTAATTTCATTTTTCTCTTTTAATATAAATTATCTTCTAACTAAAAATAGTGAGGTTATAATTTATTATTTTTATATTGAAGGATGTCCTGAATGTGCTAGAGTTACACCTTTTCTTGAAACACTTGATGCAAGATTTAATAATTTAAATATAACAAAATTGAATATTGCTGAAACCAAAAATCAGGAATTAAGAGCAAAACTTGACGACTACTACAATGTGCCAGATGATAAAAAAGGAGTTGTTCCAGCAATTTTTATAGGAAGAAGTTTCTATATTAGAGAAAAAGATATATTTGATAATTTAAGTAAAAAAATAGAAAGTTTTGACTATTCAGAAAACGAATTTTTACTTGAAGCACTTTCAAAAGATATTTCTGGAAAAGAGAAAATAAAAGAGTATTTTGAGAAGTTTGGTGTTTTTGTAATTCTTTTTGCAGGATTAATTGATGGAGTAAATCCATGCGCATTTGCAGTTTTAATATTTTTTATAACTTTTCTTTTGACAACAGGAAGAAAAAGAGAAGATATATTAAAAGTAGGCTTCTTTTTTACTCTTGGTGTTTTTATTGCATATTTTATTTCTGGAGTTGGAATATTTAGAGTTATACAAAAATATTCTATAGTTGGGATATTTTCAAAGATTTTGTATCTTATAACAGCAGTTCTTGTTTTTACTTTTGCTGTTCTTTCATATACAGATTACTTAAAAATAAAAAGCGGGAAAGGTGAAGAAATAACTCTACAACTTCCAGGTTTTTTCAAAAAAACAGCTAGAAACATGATTAAAAAGAATTTAAACACTTCTTTTATATCACTTTCAGCATTTTTAGTTGCATTTCCAATATCCATTATAGAATTTTTATGTACAGGTCAAACATATCTTCCAACTATTGTTTATATAATTGGAATTCCAGAACTCAAAACAAAAGGAATATTGTATCTAATAATCTATAATTTTATGTTTGTTGTTCCTTTAATTCTCATCTTTCTTGGGGTTTATTTTGGTCTCTCACAAAGAGCATTAGGAAAATTGATGAGAGAAAATGTAGGAAAAATTAAATTAATTATGTCAATAATTTTCTTTATACTTAGTGGATATCTATTCTATCTTGTCTTAAAATCTTTTGGAATTATATTTTAAAGTTTTATAATTAATTAGATGAGAAAAAAAGTAATTAAAAGAAGGGTATACAAAGAAAGAAGATTGGCGCTTTTACTTATTTTAATTTTTATTGTTATTTTTCTTTTTTCATTAAGATTTTTCTCATTTAACCCACAAAATGAAAATGTTAAAATTTATTTTTATGACAAAAAATCAAATGAACTTGTTTTTGAAAAAAGAGTAATACCAAAATTTAGAAATTTGCCTGAAAAAATTAAAAGACTTGCTGAAGAAGTTATAAAGGGTCCAAAATCTGAGACACTTGAAAGAGTTGTCGATCCTAATACTAAGGTTATATCAATTGATATTGATAAGGATAGAGCAATAATCTCTTTTTCAAAAGAAATAAAAAATAGAGTATTAGATGGAATTTCAGGTGAGGCAGCATCTATTTATTCATTTGTTAACACAATAATTGGCAATAGTTCACTAAGGAGCGTTGATATTCTTATTGAAAATAAAAGAGAAAATTTTTATTGGGATTCAATATCTATTTCTTCACCACTTAATTTTCTTTCATCAAAACTCCCTTCAGGGAGAAAAATTTTTCTTTATTATTATGATAAAAATTTAGAATTTCCAATTCTTATTCAATCTGAAATTCAAGAACCAAAAGATACACTTGAATGGGCGAAATTAATTTTTGATAAATTGAAAAGTGGACCTCCATTAAAATATGAAAACTACCTTTCTAAAACTATTCCTGATGTTGCAACCTTAAAAGATATAAAAATAGAAGGAGATAAGTTAGTTCTAAATTTAAACCCTGATATTCTTTCATATAAAGGTTTTGGCTCTTCATCAGAAATAGCATTTATGTATTCTATAACTTTATCAATGACTGAAATTCCAGGAATTAAAAAAGTACAATTTCTTGTTGATGGAAAAATTGTTGAAACAATTGGAGGAAACTTTGAAACATTAAAACCCATCACTAGATGGTATTATGATTTAAACCCACCTCCTGAAAATATGTATGGATATCCAGTTTATTATATTTTAAAAATAAAAGATGTCTCTTTTATATCACCCCAAGTTATTTTTACAAACAAAAAAGACGCAGTAAAACTTATATTTGAAAAACTTCTTACACCTAATAATCCTTTTTTGACATACCTTCCTAAAGATGCTAAATTAAATTCTTATACGATTAAAAATGAAATTTTGTCTTTGGATTTAAATTTTGATCCATCAAAAATTGATTCAAAAGAAAAAGAAGAATTATTAATTAAGCAAATTGTTTTAACATTTTTTGATTCAATGAATATTAAGGAAATAAATATATCAATAAACGGTAAAAAAATTAAACTACCATTTGGTACTGACCTTTCTAAAAGTTTTACAAAAGATTCTTTATGAAGATAAAAGGAGTTATAACATCAGGTTATAGAGAAGGATCTAAATATGTAAAAATTTATAAAGATAAAATAAAAAATGCTATTGGAATAAACCCTTATGAAGGAACACTCAACATTAAAGTAGAATTTGATATAAAAACCTTAAAATTTAAAGAAAAAATTAAAATTGATGGTTTTAATGGATTTGGAGCAATTTATATAATTCCTTGTAAAGTTAATAATTTTAATGCATATATTGTAATACCAGAAAAAACAAAACATAAAAAAACACTTGAAATTATATCTGATGTTTCGTTAAGAGATAAGGGAAATTTTAAAGATGGTGATAAAGTTTTTATTGAATTTGAAAATTTAGATTAAAATTAAACAACCTTTTTTACAACCAATTTTGAAATGAGTTTCAAACAATCCATAACACCAATTCCTTGAACTGCAACTGCTTCAAAAAAGGGAAATGAATTGATATTTAATGCTTTATTTAGATCATCAACTGAAACAATATTTGGTAAATCTCTTTTGTTATATTGAAAAACAATTGGAGTATCCTCTAAGGATAAACCATATTCTCTCATATTTTCAATCATATCTTTAAATGATTCTAAATTTTTTTCAAAAATTTCCTGTTGAGAATCGGCAACAAAAACAATTCCATCTGTTGCTCTGAGAATTGTTTTTCTAGTTAAAGAGTAAATTGCTTGTCCAGGTACTGTATATAGCGAAAGTTTTATCGTATAACCCTTTATATTTCCTAGATCAAGTGGTAAAAAATCAAAAAATAGAGTTCTTTCATCCTGAGTAGCAATAGATGTAAATTTACCCTTAAGGTCCTGTGGTAATTTTTCATAAATAAATCTTAAATTTGTTGTTTTACCACTCATTGCAGGACCATAATATACAATTTTAAAAGTTATCTCTTTTGTGGAATAGTTAATTAATGCCATTGATGTGTATTAAATATTAAAAGAGGTTTTCGAGTTTATTCTCAATCTCTTCTTCTAGTCCCTCTTTTTCTTCTATTTTTCTTTCTTTTGATATTGTAACATTCTTTAAAAATGGAGAAATTTCTGAATGTATTTTCTTTGACCAAAATCTTATGGCACCTACAGGAGCGTTATTATCAAAAACAATTATTAATAGAACCTGAGGAACAAGAAGAGATATATGAATGTTAGTTTCTTCTCCCTGATGAAAAGTTACTGTAAACTCTTTTTCACCTAAAAGTTTTGCAAGTTCATTTGTGGCAGAAAAAAGTCCTGCTGAAAGTGCACAAATATTTGAAGCATCTCTTCTAGAAATTGATCCATGTTTTGTTATCAGTTGTCCTGATCTATCAGAAAGCAATATATGTTTTGCTTGAGAATCAGCAAGTGTTTGTGCTAAATAATCATCTACTCTTTTTAAATCTTCATCTGAAATTATAACTGAACTTAAACCTTCAGCCATTATCTACTCCTTTCTAAACGAAATTATACCTTTTTTATACAAACCTTCAACAATATTAATAATTTTAATCTTTTCTGTTCCCATCTCTTCAATTATATCACAACATCTCTTTTTTCCATCAATTAAATTTAAAAATCTCCATTCATCAACATTTATTGAAAAATTTTCAACTTCTACCTTCTCATTTAAAACAGGAACTAAATTTAATAAATCCTCTTTTGTTTTAAATTCATCTTGAAGAGATATTGCTTCTAGAACAGATTTTGAAGTATCCTCATCAATGGTTGGTGCAGGAAGGATAATATTCTCAACAAATCTAAATGATCCTTTATTCCAATTTAAAATTTCAATAAGTGCTTCTTTTCCTATATTATCAATTGAGTGTGCATGAATAAGTTTTCCATTTTTGAAAAAAAGTTCCCCCTTTTCTCTTGTGGGTAAAACAATCTCAAGTTTTCCAGTTTTACCCATATTTGAAAGAGTCTGAATTAATTCTAAAATTCCTAAAACTCCAATATCTCCTTTCAGTTCCATAACTTAACCACCTTCATTTTTTTTATTTTTATGTTATTATACAATAAAATAAAAAATATTTATATATGAGGTGAATAATGGGAATACCTATTGGTCCCAGAGTAAGAAGGGTTGGTGTAATGATTTTGACATCGTCAAACTTTTTAATTAAAGGCAAAATTTCTGTCCCTGAAGATATGAGATTTTCTGATGCTTTAAATAAATTTTTAAAAGAGACAAAATTTATACCAATTGTTGAACCTGAAATTTTAGATTCAAATCAAAATTTAATTGGGAAAGGGGATTTTTCACTTGTAAATAAAGATTTAATTATTGCAATATATCCCCTTGAAAAAGGTTTATAATTAACATATCATTCTTAAATTTTTCATCTTTAAATTTCGCTCATTTAGAAATTATTTAGTGTTATAATTAATTTGAGAACTGGAGGTGAACATGGAATTTTGGGATTATCTAACAGATAACTCAAGGCAAGTATTCTACCTTGCTCAAGAGGAAGCCCAAAGATTGAACAATAATTATATTGGAACAGAACATCTTTTACTTGGCTTAATTAGACTTGAAAATACAACTGCTGCAAAAGCACTTTCTCGCTTTAATTTAGATTATTCAATTCTTGCATCAAAAATAAGAGAGATGGTTTCTGGACTATCTACTGAGGAAGATTATTATTCTTCTAAAAGAATAATTTTAACCCCAAGAGTTAAAAGAATTCTTGAGTTATCTAAAATGATTGCTCAAGAAATTGGAGAATATTATGTTGATACAGAACATATACTTTTAGGAATGATAGAAGAAGGGGAGGGAATGGCTATAAAAGTTCTTGAAGAACTTGGTGTTGAAACTGAAAAATTAAAAGAAGAGATTTATGAGTTAATTGAAGAAAGAAAATATGGAAAGAGAGTTGAAGACAGAAGAGATAGAACTAAAGAAAGAACAAAAACTCCAACATTAGATCAATTCTCTAGGGACTTAACTCTCCTTGCTCAACAGAATAAGCTTGATCCTGTAATTGGAAGAGAAAAAGAGATAAGCAGAGTAATTGAAATTCTATCAAGAAGAACAAAAAATAATCCTGTGCTTATTGGAGACCCAGGAGTTGGAAAAACAGCAATAGTTGAGGGTCTTGCACAAAAAATTGTAAAATCTGAAGTCCCAGAACCACTTAAAAATAAAAGAGTTATTGCATTAGACCTTCCTTCTCTTGTTGCAGGAACAAAATATAGAGGTGAGTTTGAAGAGAGAATGAAAAGAGTTTTACAAGAAATCAAAAGAAGTCAAGGTGAAGTTATATTATTTATAGATGAAATTCATACTCTTGTTGGTGCTGGAAGCGCTGAAGGAGCAATAGATGCATCAAATATTTTAAAACCAGAGTTAGCAAGAGGTGAGATTCAATGTATTGGAGCAACAACATTAAAAGATTATAGAAAATATATTGAAAAAGATTCTGCCCTTGAAAGAAGATTTCAACCTGTTTTTGTTGAAGAACCAACTCCTGAACAGACAATTGAAATCTTAAAAGGATTGAGAAGTAAATATGAAGATCATCATAAAGTTAAAATTTTAGACGAAACATTAATTGAAGCGGTAAAACTTTCAACAAGGTATATAACTTCAAGATTTTTACCAGATAAAGCAATTGACCTAATTGATGAAGCAAGTGCAAAAGTAAGACTTAGGTTGTCACTAAAACCACAAGAAATCATTGAACTTGAGAATAAAATAAAAGAAGCAAAAGAGAAGAAAAATAAAGCAATAAGCGAACAGAAATTTGAACTTGCAGCAAAATATAGAGATGAAGAGAGTAAACTAAGATTAAAACTTGAAGAGGTTAAAGAAAATATAAGAAAATCAAGAGAGATTGAAAGACCAGAAGTTAAACCTGAGGATGTAGCAGAAGTCGTTTCAATGTGGACAGGAATTCCAGTTAAAAGGTTAATGGTTGAAGAAAAAGAAAGATTATTAAAACTTGAAGAGGAATTACACAAAAGAATTGTTGATCAGAATGAAGCGGTTGAAGCAGTATCTAAAGCAATTAGAAGAGCAAAGGCTGGTCTTAAAGACCCTAATAGACCAATTGGATCATTCTTATTTTTAGGTCCAACTGGTGTTGGAAAAACAGAACTCTCCAAAGCACTTGCAGAAATTCTCTTTGATAGCGAAGATGCTTTAATTAGACTTGATATGTCTGAATATATGGAAAAATTTAATGTTTCTAGACTCATAGGTTCACCTCCAGGTTATGTTGGATATGAAGAAGGTGGCCAATTAACTGAAGCAGTTAGAAGAAGACCTTATTCAATAATACTTTTTGATGAAATTGAAAAAGCACATCCTGATGTTTTTAATATTCTTTTACAAATTTTAGATACAGGGAGATTAACTGATAGCCAAGGTCATGTGGTAGATTTTAGAAATACAATAATAATTCTTACTTCAAATCTTGGAACATCATATGATTCTGCTAAAAAATTTGGTTTTGTAAAAGAAGATGAAATAGATTATAAAGAGATGAAGCAAAGAGTTCTTTCTGAACTTAAAAATACATTCAGACCAGAGTTTTTGAATAGAATTGATGAAATTGTTATATTTAACTATCTCTCAAAGGATGATGTTAAAAAGATACTTGATATTATGCTTAAAAGAATAAAAGATGAATTAAAAGATAGAAGCATAACAATTCAATTGACTGATGATGCTAAAGACTTTATTATTGAAAGAGGGTTTGATAGAAACTTTGGGGCAAGAAATTTATGGAGAACAATCCTCAAGGAGGTTGAAAACCCACTCTCTGAAAAGCTACTTAAAGGTGAATTTGAAGATGGAGATACGATCCTTATAGATAAAGATACTGATTCATTAACTTTTAGAAAAATTGAAGAAAAAGAAAGTATCTCTCAGGGATAATTATTTAAAAACAATCAATGAAATTATAAAAGGGGAGCTTTTCCCCTTTTATATTTTATTAGGAGATAATTTTTATTTAAAAAATCAACTATTAGAAAAAATTAAAGTTGCTCTAAAAGTTGAGAAAATAAATATAATAGATGGAGAGATTGATAAAAAAACGATTCTTGATTATCTTGAATCTTCGTCCTTTTTTTTCTCTTCTCTTCTATTTTACATAAAAGATGCTGACAAAATTGAGGATTTCAAGTGGGAGGATTTTAGTTCGAGAAAAAATAGAATAATAATTTTTGAATCAAAAGAAGGGAAAATTCCGGAGCCTCCTTTATATTTAGAAGAAAAAGTAAAATATGTTTTTGATGAACCACTTGAAGAGAATGTTTTAAAAAAGTGGGTTTTAAAAAAATTTGATGAAAATGGTAAAAAAATTGATGAAAAAATTGCTTCTAAAATGATTTTTGAACTTCAAGGAAATTTAGATCTTTTGTATACAGAAATAGAAAAACTTTCTCTTCTTGAAAATGAGACAATTACTGAAGAAGATATCGACTATTTCACTTATAAAATAAATATACCAAGCATTTATGAAATAATAGCAAGTTATCTTAAGGGAAGGAAAAGAAAATTTTTAAATCTTTTAAACGATTTAATTCAAACTGGTGAACCATTTGAGAGAATTTTTTATCTCTTGCTTAATAGAATTATAAATTTAATTGATATAAAAATTGCAAACATAAAAGGTGTTAGTGAAAAAAATATAAGAGAGAGTTTAAAACTCTCTCCTTTTCAAATTTCATCTTTAACTCTTGAGTCAAAAGAATATTCTTTTGAAGAACTTTTTGATTTCTTAAAAGATTTACTTGAAATTGAAAAAAGCATTAAATTAAGTAAAGGTTATCTTAAAGAAAAACTTGAACTTGATTCAATTAAAAGATAACTTTAAAATCTTGAAACTTCTTTCATTAATCTACTTTTTTTTCTTGCAGCACTATTTTTATGTAAAACTCCTTTACTTACAGCATGATCAATAAAAGATATAGCAACTCTTGATTTCTCTAAAAATTCTTCTTTTGTTGTGGCTTTCATTGCTTCTTTTATTAAATTCTTAACTCTTGTTTTATAATATCTATTCCTTGCTTCTCTTTTTAAACTCTTTTTTGCATTCTTTATACCAGATTTAATTCTTTTTGCCATCTTAAGTTACTCCTTTCAAGATAAAATCAACTTATATATTTTATCAAAATATTAACTTATTTCAACCTACTAAGTTTCATTTCACAAATATTACAAAATTTTTTATCTTTTTTATCTACATCCAAAATAGAAAGAGAGAAACTCATAACACATCTTTTATTTAAACAGTGATTTAAACCAAAAGTGTGACCTATTTCATGAACTGCCTCTTTTACACATCTTTCAACAAATTTATCAATATCTTTATCATATAATCTAAAAATTGAAATTATTGAATATTTTCCATTAAGTTCTGCGCTACCAAATAAAAAATTATAACCTTCGTCGAAAATATCCTCACTTATAACTCCTAAAATTTTATCTCCCTCATTTATATGTTTCTCTCTTAAATAATTTATTAATTTACTAGCATAATATTGATTTCTAATATAATTTTTTTGAATGTCTTTAGGAGTTAAATTTTTACTGATAATTACATCAAAATTAAAAATTTCTTTTAAATTTTCTTTGATTTCTTCTAAAATAAAATAAGGTGGATCAATTATAGGTATAATCTTTATTTTTCCTTTCATAATAATATTTTAACAAAAATAATGTGATATAATTCTATGGACAAGGAGGTATTTAGGATCATGGGAAGACTTAAAAAGATTAAGGAAGAGAGAAGAAAACTTAAAAAAGAAGGTGTTTTAGATAAAAATAAAATAAAAAATATAATTTTTAAATCTATTGCTCTATTTTTAATTGCTATAATAGCAGTATTTGGTATAACATTTTTAATCGCATACAAAGATAGAGATATTTATGCAAAAGTAGGTTCAACTGTAATTAAAAATAGTGAACTTAACTCAAGAATTGAAGCAGTAAAAAATCAATATAAAAGTTATGGAATAGATCCTGAAGATGAACAATATAAATCAATTTTTGAATCAGTAGTAGAGAGCGTTAAAGAAGAACTTATTAATCAAGCAATTTTTGAAGAATATGCAAAAAGAAATAATATTAAACCAACAGATGAAGAAATAAAAACAAGAGTTGATAAAGAGATTGAGAATATTAAAAGTGGTTTCAAGTCAGAAGAGGAATATCAAAATGCTGTCAAACAATCAAGATTTAAAACAGAAGAAGCTTTAAGAGAAGAGTTAAAAAAGTATGTTATACCAGACATTCTTGAAGCAAAAGCACTTCAAGAAGTTTATTCACAAATAAAAATTACTGATGAAGATGCTTTAAAATATTTCAATGAAGTTACTCAAGTAAGAGCTAGACATATCTTAATTAAAGTTGATGAAAATGCTGATGAAAAAACAGTAGAAGAGAAGAAAAATCTTGCAGAGTCTATTAGACAGAGAATTTTAAAGGGAGAAGATTTTGCAAAATTAGCAAAAGAGTATTCAGAAGATGAGGGAACAAAAGATAAAGGTGGAGATTTAGGTTTCTTTGGTAAAGGTCAGATGGTTCAAGAGTTTGAAAATTTAGCATTTTCATTAAAACCTGGAGAAATTAGTGAATTAGTAAAGACAAAATATGGATTTCACATAATTCAAGTTCTTGAAACAAAAACAAAAGGAGAGTCTTATGATCAACCTGAAAAAGTTAAAGCAAAACATATTTTAATTAAAGTTGATAAAAATGCAGCACAAGAAGAAATTCAGAAAAAACAAAATTTAGCTAATGAAATTTATAACAAATTATTAAAAGGTGAAAGCTTTGATAAACTTGCAAAAGAGTATTCTGAAGATGAAAATACAAAAAATAATGGAGGAGACTTAGGAGAAGTTGCAAAAGGTACGAAAGGAGATACCTGGGATAATGTAGTTTTTAATTTAAAAAAGGGAAGTTTTTCGAAACCTTTTGAGACAGATGAGGGTCTTGAAATAGTTTATGTATACGAAAAAATTCCATTCAAAAAAGCAAAATTTGAAGATGTAAAGGATGATATAATAAAAACACTTGAGAGCCAAAAAAGAAATGAATTAAAAAATCAATGGTTAAGCGAAAGAAAAAGTGAATATGGAGTAAAATATGGAAGCATGTGGACAGAAGTTACAAATTATATGAAAAAAACCTTCTTTGATCCCCTTAAAAATATAATATCAAAATTAAGAAGTTCAATACAACAAAATACTGGAACAACTTCAACACAAAATCAATCTAATAATAGTGAAGAGAATAAACCATAAATAAAATTATGAAAGTAAAAAGAAGAAAGATTTTAAAAATTAATTTAATGAAATTTTTTGTTCCAATAGCTATAGTTTTAATAATTGGAATTTTCACTTTTGATATTTATTCAAAAAGAGACATAGCAGCAATTGTTTGTGGTGAAAAAATTTACAAGGGAGAAGTAGAAGCAGCAGTTAATAGAAAAATTAAAGAGTATCAAAGTGATAAAATTACTCTTACAGATATTGAAATAGCAGCAATAAGAAAACAAATTTTAAATGACCTAATTGAAGATGTTCTTCTTGATACATATGCAAAAGAACACAATATAACAGTTACTGAAGAAGAGATAAAAAACGAAATACAAAGAATGAGAGAATATACAGGTCTATCTGAAGATGAAGTTTATAAACAAGCATTAAGTAAATACCAACTTCTTGAATCAGATATTAATGAAATGGTAAGAAGTGCTCTTCTTGCTGATAAAGTTTATTACGAAGTAATAAAAGATTTAAATATAAGTGATGAGGAATTATGGGAATATTTCATTAAAAGAGTAAAATTTTATGATGGTTCAAGAAGAGTTTCTCATATATTTATTGTTGTTGATACACAAAAAGACACAATTGATGATATAAATTCTAAATTTGAAAAAATGAAAAAAATAAGAGAAGAAATTTTGAAAGGAAAAAAATTTGAAGACCTTGTAAAAGAGTATTCAGAAGATTTGTCGACAAAAGATAAAGGTGGAGATCTTTTCTGGTTTAGAAAAGGTACAATTTCTGATTCAGAGATATCAAAAGTAGTTTTTTCTTTAAATAAAGGAGAAATTTCTGAAGTTGTTAAAAGTCAATATGGATTTCATATATTTAAAATTACAGATTCTGTACCAGAAAATCTTTCGTCTCTAAAGGAGGTGGAGATTAAAAATTATTTTGAAAAAATAAAGGAGTTAGTTAAAATTGACGCACTTTATCAAAAAAGTGATGAAAAAATAAAGGAATTTAATAAATCTTTATGGGAAATTTATAAAAAAAGAATTAAAATTGGAAATACATGGGATAAAATTATAAATATAATGAATAATTTTTTAAAAAAATTAGAGGGTAGTTAAATGAAAAAAAGTATAATTATTTTAATTGTTGTAATTGCCTTAATTTTAATTGGTGGTTTCATTTTTTTCACAGGGACTCATATAGAAGGTATAGTTTATGATGCCCAAACAAATAAAAGAATAGAAGACGCTTTAGTTACAATTAATGGAATAAAATTTAAAACAGATATAGATGGAAAGTTTAGAGCATATTCACCTCCATTAAACAAAGTTATTACTGTTGAAAAAAGTGGTTACAAAACATTTAGGGAAGTTTTTCCTGCAAAATTTGGAATTCAAATAATTGAGATAGGAATAAAACCATACACTTTTGATGAAATATTTTCTGATTTTAAAAACAAATTAGGAACAATCAAAAGTTATCATTATACATATGAAATTCAAAGCGAATTAGATGGTTTAACAGAAAAAATGGTAATGGAACTATATCAAGGAGTTGATGCAACTCATTTTATTTCTAAAAAAGAAAATGAATCCTTTTTAGAAATTTATATTTTTAATGATTTCATTTATTATAGAGATAGTGAAACAAAGAGTTTTGAAAAAATAGAAAAAGTAAAATTCCAAGAAAATATACCAGTTTTGACTTTAAAAGATATTTTTGAACTATTTTCAATTAAATCTACCCCATCATCTTTTTCATTTTTAAAAGAAACAAAAATCGAAAATGAAGATGTCCTAATTTTTAGCGCAAAATGGGAAGATCTTTTTTCAACATCAGAAGGAAAAATCTATTTAAGAAAAAAGGATAATATAGTTATAAAAATGGAGTTTGTGGATACTGGAGTAAATGAAGAAGGGAAAAATGTAAAAACAACAATCAATTTTAATCTTAAAGATATTAATAAAGATATAAAAATTAATCCTCCTCAATAACTTAAAAAAATCTTTTAAATTTCTTTATTAATAATACCTCTTGACAAATTTTAATTATTTATTATAATAATAATTGATAATAAATTTCTGAAAAGGAGGTGATGCATATGGCAATAAGAAGATGGGAACCATGGGATATTGATATCTTTTCAGATTTTGAAAAATTAAGAAGGGAGATTGATAGAATGTTTGAAGAATTTATACCTTTAAGAAGAGAAAGAGAAATTACCTTCAGACCCAGTGTTGATTTAATTGAAACAGATAATGAAATCATTCTAAAAGCAGAACTTCCAGGACTAAAAAAAGACAACATTGAGGTAACTGTTACTGAGGATGAAGTTCACTTAAAAGGAGAAAAAAAAGAAGAGATGGAAACCAAAAAAGAGAATTATTTAAGAAAAGAAATTTGTTTTGGAAAATTTGAAAGAGTTATCTCCCTCCCAACAGAAGTTGATCCTGAAAAAGTTGAAGCAGAATTTAAAGATGGAATTTTAGAAATTAAAATGCCTAAGAAAGAAGAGGCAAAAAGAAAAATTAAGAAGATTGAATTGAAATAAATTATAATAATAGGGAACTCCTAATGAAATTTATTAATCTTTAGGGGTTCCCTATTTTTTTATTATATAAAAATTCCACAACACTATTTAAATCACTAAGTTTTTCTAACTCTTCATCCAAAACTTCAATATTAAACTCTTTTTCAACTCTTTCAACAAGATCAAGAATGCTTAGAGAATCCATTTCAAGATCTTCAATAAATTTTGGATTATCTTTACTTAAAACTTTAGATTTCTTTATATGAACTCCATTAATTAAAATATCAAGAATTTTTTCTTTAATCTTTTCCTTATCCATAATATCCTCCTTTAAACTTAATTTATATTATAATATAATTTTTAATATATGGATATTAATAATAAAAATTTTAAAGATAATTTAAAAGATAGTTTTGAAAAATTTAAAAGGTTTTTTTATAGCCATCCTGAACCTCTTGTTTTTATAGACAAAAATGGATTCATTATTGATATAAATCCAAAATTTACAGAGGTTTTTGGTTTTTCTTTAGAAGAACTCAAAGGAAAAAATATAAATGATTCATTTTTTTTACCAGAAAATTTATATGAAGAGGGTAAAGAACTTGACGAAATAGCTATAAAAACAGGATATATTAATTTTGAGACAAAAAGAAAGAAAAAGGATGGGTCAATTATACCTGTTTCAATTTCTGGTTCTCCAATATCAATTAATGGTGATATAAAAGGTATTATAGGTTTATATATTGATTTAAGTGAAAAGAAAAAGAGAGAGGAGGAGTTTAAATATCTTTCAACCCATGATAATTTAACGGGTTTATACAATAAATCATTTTTTGAAGAAAGATTTAAAATAGAAAAGGAAAGGGCTAAAAGATATAATGAAAAATTTGCGGTTCTTTTTGTTGATTTATTTGATTTTAAATATATAAATGATAAATATGGCCATAGTTTCGGTGATAGAGTTTTAAAAGAGATTTCAAAAAAATTTTTACAAAATATTAGAAAGACAGATTTGATAGCAAGGGCTGGAGGAGATGAATTTCTAATATTAATAACAAATGTAAAAAATCTTGACAGTCTAATGTTTATTATAAAAAGATTAATTGATACATTTGAGAGTTTTATAATAGATGACACAAAATTAAATATTGGCTTAAATATAGGAATCTCTATATATCCAGATGATGGAGAAGAATTGGATGAGTTAATTAAAAAGGCTGATTTAGCAATGTATCATTCAAAGTCAATGGGAAAAAATACTTTTTCTTTTTATTCAAAAGAGTTAAATGTTAAAAAAATAACAATAGAACCTAGAAAATTAGAAAGAAAGTTTGAATCGATATTTAATAATATACCTATTGGAATAATTCTTTTTGATAACAATGGTTTGATTAATTTTGCAAATAAAAAGATAGATGAATTATTAAATTTATCAAATGAGACTATTATTGGTAAAAATATTAAGGAAATTTTACATTTAGAAGAAGGTTTAAGATTAAATGAGTTTTTTGAAAATAAAATTAATGAGTTCCAAACTGAATTAAAATACAAAATAGATGATTTTGAAACTAAATTTTTAAAAATTAATTTTTATAATTTTATTGACAAAGAATTTAATGTTAAGTATAATCTCTTAACAATACAAGATATAACAAAAGAAAAACTATTAAATCATGATTTAAAAAAAGAGAGGGAGTTTCTTGCAACAATTCTTGAAAATGTAGATGCAATTGTTTTAATTTTAAATGAAAAAGGTGATATAAAATATATTAATAAAAAAGGCGAAGAAGTTTTAGGTTATAAAATAGATGAAATTATAAATAAAAATTGGTTTGATTATTTCTTACCAGATAATATAAAAAATAGTGTTTATAGTTTTTTTGAAAATATTATACAAGAAAAACCAACAGATTATAAAATTAAAATTAATCCAATAAAAACTAGATCTGGTGAAATTAAAGTAGTGTTGTGGAAAAATAGTTTAATATATGATTCCCTTAAAAATGAAAAATTAATCATTTCATCTGGTATTGATATAACAAATGAATTAAAACTTCAAAAAGAATTAAAAGAAAAGGAAGAACTTTTAAATAAAATTTTAGATTCTTCATCAGAAATGATTTTTGTAAAAGATTTAGAAGGTAGATACATTTATGCAAATGAAGAGTTTTCTAAAAAATTTAATCTATCGTTAAATGAAATAATTGGAAAAAGAGATATTGATTTGTTTTCAGAAGATGATATCAAAAAAATTAAAAAAATAGATAATTTAGTAATACAAGAAAAGAGAAAAATTGTTACTGAAGATACTCTTACATATGGAAACAAGAAATTTGAAGTAAAGATAACTAAATCACCTCTTTTTGATGAAAGCGGAAATGTAATTGGAATTGTTGGATATTCTGAAGATATTACTGATTTAAAAGAGTACGAAAGAGATAGAGATAACTTAATTGAATCTCTAAGAGAAGAATTAAAATTTCAAGAAAATTTAAGAAATATCTCTTTTATATTACATTCACAAGAAAATTTAAAATCTCTTCTTAATCAAATTCTCATAGAAATAGAAAAGATAAAACCATCAACATCTTCAAATATTGCTTTCTTAGAAGGAGATTTTCTTATTAATGTAGCGATAAGAGGTTATGAAAAATATGGAATTGAAGATTATGTTAAAAATTTCAAATTAAATATAAATGAATTTACAATTGAAAGATTTGTTGTAGAAAACAAGAAGCCATACATAATATATGACACAGAAAAAGATGGTCAATGGAAAATTTTAGAAAAGACAAGATTTATAAAATCTCACTTAATAGTTCCTATTCTTGTAAAAGATAAATTAATAGGGGTCATAAGATTAGACTCAGATAAAGAAAACACTTTTTCAACAAGAGATGCTGATAGGTTAACTATCCTTGCTGGTTCTCTTGGACTCGCAATAGAAAATATTAAAAATTTAGAAAAACTTAAAAATTTTTTAAATCAGATTTTTAACTTAGTAACTAAAATTACAGAATTAAAAGATCCATATACAGCAGGGCATCAGAAAAATGTTAGTGAAATTTCAGTTAAAATAGCAGAAAAACTCGGTCTTGATTTAGAAAAAATAGAAATAATAAGAACAGCATCTTTAGTTCACGATTTAGGAAAAATTATTTTACCTCTTGAAATTTTAACAAAACCATTTAAATTAACACCAAAAGAATATGAACTTATAAAAGAACACCCAAAATTTGGATATGAATTATTAAAAGAAGTTGAAATTCCATATCCAATTGGAGAAATTATTCTAGAGCATCATGAAAGAATAAATGGTTCAGGTTATCCGAAAGGTTTAAAAGGAGATGAAATTCTTTTTGAAGCAAAAATAATTGCAGTTGCAGATGTTTTTGATGCAATGAACTCTCATAGACCTTATAGACCTAAACACTCAATTGATGAGATCATAAAAGAATTAACTTTAAATAAAGGAATTTTATATGAACCAAAAGTTGTTGATGCTATTTTAGAACTTTACAATGAAAATAAATTATTATAAAATTGAATTAATTATAATATAAGGAGGAATAACTATGGAGACAAAAACTATAAAATTAGGTGATAAATTTATAGATTTTACATTAAAAGACCAAGAGGGAAATAAAATAACTATTTCATCTTTTTCTGGTAAAAAAATTCTTTTATCATTTCATCCACTTGCATGGACCTCTATATGTGCTGAGCAAATGAAGGATCTTGAAAAAAATTATGAAGAATTTTTAAAATATAATACTATTCCAATTGGAATTAGTGTTGATCCAGTTCCAACAAAAAAAGCATGGGCAGATTATCTTGGTCTTAAAAATTTAAAAATTCTATCAGATTTTTGGCCACATGGAGATGTATCAAAACTTTATGGAATTTTTAGAGATAAAGAGGGATTTTCTGAAAGAGCAAATATATTAATTGATGAAAATGGAAAAATAATTTTTATAAAAATTTATGAATTAAGTAAATTACCAGACCTTAATGAGATTTTTGATACTTTAAGATCACTTTAATTTATGAAAAAATTAATTAAAGGGCTAATTCTCTTTTTATTAATTTTCTCATTTGTTCCATTAACTTCTCTTGTTAGAGCAAAAACTCCTTATTTTCTTATTCTTTTAGATCAAAAACTTACAAAAGAGCCAATTTCTCTTGAATTTATAAAAGAAACTAAAAATGGTTTTTTATATTTATATAACGGAACTCAAAAGATAAATGTTCCATACAAAATAGTAAGAGAAATAAGAGAAGATTCAACTGGCTATCATAAATTAAGTGATGTAATTGAGAAATTAAATTTTTACTCTGAAAGGTATAAAGAAATTACTGAATTAAAATTAATTGGAAAAACTTTTGAAAATAGAGAAATTTATGCATTAAAAATTTCAACTAAAGATATTAAAGATAAACCAAAAATTCTAATTGTAGGATGCCATCATGCAAGAGAGTGGATGAGTGTTGAAATTCCAATAAAAATAATCGAGTATTTACTTTTAAATTTTGAAAATAATGAAGAGGTAAAAAATTGGATTAAAAATTATGAAATTTGGATCATTCCAGTTTTAAACCCAGATGGTTTTGATTACTCTATTAATAGCAATAGAATGTGGAGAAAAAATAGAGTAATTAATTTGGATAATTCAAGAGGAGTTGATAATAATAGAAATTATGGTTATATGTGGGGACTTTCTGATGGCTCATCTGGAATTCCTTCATCTGAAACATATAGAGGAAAAGCTCCATTTTCTGAACTTGAAAACATAGCCATAAGAGAATTTGTTTATGAAAATCCTCCATCAATTACTTTATCATATCACTCTTTTTCTGAACTAATTTTATATCCATGGGGTTATACATCTGAACCGCCTCAAGATAAAGAATTTCTTGAAAAAATAGCAGTTGAAATGGCAAAAACAACTGGATCTCCTAATGATAATGATTATCCAGGACCTTATGATTATTATCCTATGCAATCAAGTTTTCTTTATCCCACAAGTGGTGATTTAACAGATTTTTTATATGGAGATTTAGGTACATTTGCATATACGATAGAATTAAATTCAGTTCAAGAATTTTTTGACCCCCCATCAGAACTTATTGAACCAACATGGGAACAGACAAAAGGGATATTTTTTGTAGCAATGTATTATGTTGACAAGATTGGACTTTTAAAGTTAAAAATAGTTGATGAACAAGGAAATCCTTATGAAGGAGAGATCACAATTTTAGAAAAGGGGCTAAAGAAAAAAACTCAAAAGAAAGGTATTTTTAATTATGTTTTGCAAAATGGTGAATATACAATTTCTATAAAAGGTAAAAAATATATAGTTTATATTAAAAATGGAGAAGTATCAGAATACTTTATAAATTTGGGTGAAATAAAAATTAATAACAATTTAATTGATTTTGGAACAATTGAATACAAAGAAAAGTTAGAGTTTAATTTTGAAGTAGAAGGTGAAGGCAAAATTGAAACTAATGAAAAGGTTTTTTTAAATAAGTATGAATTTTCAGGAAAAGAAAAAATAGAGGGATTTATTGATACAAAGGATCTTGAATTAGACAAAGACTATGAATTTTTTGTTAAACTAATCGGAAAATCAGAAACAAAAGAGATAAAAATAAAGTTCCGCTTTATTAAAGATATAACTCCACCTGAAATAATTTTAAATATAGAAAATGGATATATAACAAATAAAGGTACAATAACAATATCAGGTATTACAGAAAATGATGCAAAAGTTTTTTATTTTGATAGAGAAATTCCTCTTAATGAAAAAGGGGGATTTAATTTAGAGATAAATCTTGTTGAAGGAATAAATGAATTAAAATTTACTGCTTTTGATATATATGGAAATTCAAAAGATTATTATTTAAACATAATTTATGACAAAACTCCTCCTGAGGTCACCTTTTTTGTCCCAGATGTTTTTAAAACGACCTCAGATAAAATTTTATTAAATGGTATCATTAATGAAAAATCAAATATTTACATAAATAATATTCACTTTGGAATTTTTGAAAAAGGTGGTTTTAAAATTGAATACATTTTAGATAAAGAGTTAAATATTTTAAATATTGAAATAGAAGATTTAGCAAAAAATAAAACAAAATTCATTAAAACAATTTTTAAATTAGAAAAAAAGATAGTTGAGCTTTTTATTTCAAATAAAAAGTTTATTTTAAATGGAGTTGAAAAAGAAATAGATATATCTCCATTTATTTTAAACGGAAGAACCTATGTTCCAATAAGATTTATTGTTGAAGCATTTGGTGGAAATATAAATTATAATGATAAAGATAAGAGCATATTATTCATACTTCATGATAAATCTGTTTTAATGTTTGTTGATAAGAAAAATTATTTTGTTAATTTTAAGGAATTCATTATGGACTCTCCTCCAATAATTGTTAAACCTGGAAGAGTTATGGTTCCCTTAAGATTTATTGCTGAAGCAATTGGTGCAAACATAATTTGGAATGATAAAGAAAGAAAAGTAATAATTTCTTATCCTGAGATTTAATTTAACCCATACCTCCACCAGAACCACCTCCGCCTCCTCCCCCTCCACCTGAAAATCCACCACCGCCACCACCTCCTGAACTCCAAGAACTACTTGATGTTTTATATGCAGATGCAGTTGCAGTTGCAATTTGAGATATTGCAGAATTTAAAGAGTTAAGACCGTAATTTATATTTGAAAAATGAGATGCTGTTGCAAATGCTATTAATTTTCCATTTTCAATATCTTCAATTTGAGGGAAAATAATTTTTAATGCCTTTAGAACAGTTTTTGCAACACCTAAAACTGTTCCATAAATTAAATATTTTTCCCATAAAACTATTGACTTTGGACCATAATCTTTAAGATTTGAAAAATCACTTAAAAATCTCTTAAATGCATTCCATTTATCAAAATCTTCTTTTCCTTTAAATGACCTTCTTCTCATTGCAGCAGCACCAATTATAATATAAATTGGAGTTAAAATTAACCATATAAGATAAAGAAAATTTTTAAATAATATTGTTAAGATAAATGCAACTATTGGAATTAAACATCCTAATCCAACAATAATTGAACTTTTCTTCTCGCTAACTTTATCAAAAAAGTCATATTTTGAAGATTCATTTTTAATCTCCTCTTTAAATTTTTCAAAACTATAATAATATTTTTCTCTATTTTTCTTGATTTTTTTATTCAAATCTTTTATTGTAAATGAATCACCTTTATCAAATAAAATTTTATCTATTAAGACTTTTTCAAATTCTGAAAGTTCTTGTTCTTTTTTTTGATAATTTTCTCTATCAAGTATAAAAGTAATATCTTTTCTTGAAGTAGGAATTTCTTCTAAATCAATAATTCCTTTATGAATTAAATCCATAACTGTTGCTTTTAAAAAAGAGTCTTGGAAATTTCCAAAAGTCATAAGATGTCCTAAAATAGCAGGTTTTATATCACTTGGTGGTTCCCTAAAATATTCAAAATTTTTTGTTATATTATATTCTTTTCCATATTTTAAATATTGTCTTAAAAGAAGAATAACAAAAAGAATTAAACCTAAAAAGGGGAGCCAGACATTCACTTTTGCTAAAACTCTTTTTCTATTAGCTTCATTTGCCCATTTTTTCTCTTCGGCTATTACTTTTTCTTTTATAAACCCTTTTATTTTGTTCTGAGTTATAAAATAGTTAGAAGGGATAAGAATTCTTGCTTCAACAAAAGTATTTGGAGGAACATCTTCAACATAAAGAAATATTTTTTTATCATCTATCTTTTTAATTTCACCCCAAAGTGGTCCATGAGCCCAAATAAGATATTCACTAACAGGAACAGGAGTTACTAAATTTATTGTTGATTCAAATTTTCCAATTTTCTTATCCCATCCTTCTCCTTGTAGTTTCCAATAAAATTCTCCAAAATCTTCATAAACTTTTATTAATCCACTTAACTTATAAATAAATCTAAATGTTTTTGTTTCATCTATAGCAGTATAATAAAAATTAATTCTATAATAACTTCCTCTATCCTCTATATAATAGGAATAAGGTGTATTTGATGTGTCCTTTTTATAAATTTTATTTCCTTCATAAATTTCAAATAATTCAAGATTTTCATAGCCAGCTTTTGGCAAATCATAAAACCCATAAGAAAAACTACCCTGAAATGAATAAGTTCTTTCTTCAACGAAATTTGCACTACCATCTTTATTAATTGTTACATCAATTTTTACTTGAGGTATTGAATAATCTTTTGCATAAGAGATATTAAATTTTAATATAAATATTAAAGAAAATAAAAAAAATATAATAAGAATCTTTTTTTTCATATAAAATTCTCCTTTAAATAAATTTATTCAATTTTATCATTTATTTAACTATTTCTCCACTAAATGTGAAACTCCCCTTTTTTAATCTTATATAAATTTTAGTATCAACTCCAATTAAATTACCACATTCACAAAAATATTTATCATTAATTTTAACAATATGATAAACTTCTTTTATTCTATTTTTCCATAGATGAAGGAGTCTACCTTCTCCAATTTTTTCATATTTACATAATTTCTTTTTACATTTAGAACATCTAAGGGTAAGCATAATTAAAATGCGATTTTAATACAACTTTTAATTAAAAATATCAAAATTATTAATAAAACAATGAAAACAATTATTCTAAATAAACAACTAATTAAACAATATCCATTTTCCATATGATAATTTTAAAATAATTTATAAAGATTTTAAACCACTCCCTGTTAAAATACACACTATATTCTCTTTTTTCTTTAATCTTTTTATATATTTTTTTAATCCTAAATATTGAACTGCTGATGTTGGTTCAACGAAAATTCCCCTTTTTGAAAGTTCAGTTTGAGCTAATATAATCTCTTCTTCTTTTGCAATCAACACTTCTCCTTGTGTTTCATAGATTACTTTTAAAATCTCTTTCCCTCTTAAAGGTTCTGCTATAGCAATTCCTTCTGCAATTGTATACTTTTTATTAAATTTATCTATTTTAATACTTTTCTTTTTATAAGCTTCATAAATAGGTGCGCAATTTTCAGATTGAACACAAATTATTTTTGGATATTTATTTATTAAACCGCTTTCTTTTAAATCTTTAAAACCTCTATAAATACCTAAAAGAAGCGAACCATTTCCAACTGGTATTATTAAAGAATCGGGCAAAGAAAATTCTAATTGTTCAAAAATTTCATAAATAATTGTTTTTGTTCCCTGAATAAAATATGGGTTTAAAAAATGACTTGCATAATAAAAATTTTTGGCATACTCTTTTGCTTTAATATGAACCTCTTCTCTTGAAAAAGGTAAAATATGTAAATTAGCACCAAATATTTCTATTTGTTTAATCTTATTTTTAGATGCACTATTAGGAACAAATATATCACATTCAATACCTCCTAAAGCACAATATGAAGCAATAGATGCACCAGCATTTCCAGATGAATCTTCCACAACTCTTTTTACTCCAAGTTCTTTAACCTTACTTATTAAAACAGTAGACCCTCTATCTTTAAAAGATCCAGTTGGAAATAAAAAATCAAGTTTAAAATAAATTTCATTATCTTCAATATTTAATTTAATTATTGGTGTAAAACCTTCATTAAAAGAAACTAAATTTTTCTCATCCCTGATTGGTAAAAATTTTCTATATCTCCAAAGACCATATTTATTTTTATCAATGGTTTCTATTTTGAACTTAGGATTAAATTCTAAATCTAAAGAACCACCACAATCACATATAACCTTTTTATCCTCTTCTCTATAAACTCTTCCACATTCTGAACATTTAAGATTTGGTTTCACCATTTATTTATTCTGAATTTATTTCTTTGTTAATAATTAATTCCTCAAATATATCAACTATAATTGGATCATACAAAATTCCCTTTTTTTCTTTTAATTCTTTTAATGCTTCTTCACAACTAAAAGCTGGTCTATAAGGTCTATGTGATGTCATTGCTTCATAAACATCGCAAACAGCAATAATTCTTGCTTCAAGAAGAATATCATCATCTTTTAAGCCTAATGGATATCCTGAACCATCGAATCTCTCATGGTGCTGCAAAACAATATCTGCAATTGGACTTAAATATTCAACTCTTTTTATAATTTCATAACCATTGTGTGAATGCTCTTTTACAAGAGAAAATTCATTTTCAGATAGTTTGCCACCCTTATTTAAAACCTCAGTTGGTATTGTTAATTTGCCTATATCATGCATAAATGATGCTAATCTTATTTTTTCAACAACATCTTCTGGTAAATTTAATTTCTTTGCAATTTTTTCTGCAAGATATGCGACTCTTCCTTGATGACCCAATGTGTAAGGGTCTTTCATCTCTGTTATTTTAGTTACTAAATTTAAAACATTATCAAGTGATTTTGCAAGTTTCTTTCTACTTTCTTCTAATTCTTCTTTTAATCTTTTTTCTTCAGTTATATCTCTTAAAATACCAAAAGAATACAAAAATTTTCCATTTTCATCATAAACTGCTGATGCAAATAGTTGTCCCCAAAATATATTACCATCTTTTCTTATATATCTTTTTTCAATATTAAAATAATCTATTTCTTTATTAATAAGTTTTTTAAATAACTCATATTGTCTTTTATAATCTTCAGGAAAAGTAATATCTTTCCATGTTAGTTTCTTTAATTCTTCTTCAGAATAACCTAATAAATTTAAATAAACATTATTATATGCTATATAATTGTCGTTTTCATCAACTATTGCAACACCAAGAGGATTTTTTTCAAAAAATAGTCTAAATTTTTTCTCACTTTCATAAAGAGCATTTTCTAAAATTTTACTTTCCGTTATATCTTCAATCATCGCAAATTCAAATTGAAATTCTCCTTTTTCATCAAAAAGTGCTGCGCAGTTTAATCTTGCAAAGATTATTTCACCATCTTTTCTTACAAATCTCTTTTCAATTGTATAAAAATCTATCTCTTTATTTATCAATTTTTGGAAGTTTTCCCAATCTTTATCAATATCATCAGGATAAGTATATTCTTTCCAAGAAATCTTTGATAATTCATCTAAACTATAACCTACCATCTTTAAAAATGCATCATTTGAGGCCAAAAGTTTACCATCTCTATCAGACATAGTAATTCCGATAGGAGATTTTTCAAATAGTGTTCTAAATCTTTTCTCGCTTTCTTTTAATTTAATTTCCATCTCTTTTCTTATGGTTATATCCTCAGTCATTGCTATTTCATAAAGAAAGTTTCCTTTTTCATCATCAACTCTAACAACTTTTAAATTCATCCAAAATATTTCACCATTTTTCCTAATTCCTCTTTTCTCAAGAGAATAAGAATAAAGTTCTCCTTTAACTAATTTATTAAATTTTTCTAAATCTTCTTGAAGGTCTTCTGGATAAGTTAAATCCATCCATTTAATATTTTTTAATTCATGAAGTTTATAACCCATTATCTCTTCCCACTTTGGGTTGCAGTAAATAATTTCACCATTTTTATCTGTTAAAGTAATTCCAACTGGTGAATTCTCAAAAAGAACTTTAAATTTTTTCTCAGTTTCAAATAATTCTTCTTTTGTTTTAACACTTTCTGTTATATCTGTAACAATACCTTGAATTATTTTAACTCGTGGTATCTCAGCTCTTAAAATAGATATATTAATGCTAGCCCATTTTATTTCACCATTTTTATTTATAAATCTAAATATCTCTGTGTATGCTTGATTTTCATTTTTATTAACATTTGAAATTAAATTTTGAATTTTTTCAAAATCATCTTTATAAATATAGTTTTCTAAATTTATATTTTTATTAATAAACTCATTTTTATTAAATCCAGTTATGTTTTCAAAATTTCCTTCAATTTCAATAACTTTTAAATTGTTTGATTCAAGAGTTGCAGTAAAAATAAACCCTTTAATGTTGTTTAACAATGCCCTTCTATTCTCGTTCTCTTTTAGTCTTTGAATTACAACAGATATATTATCAGCAATAAAAGAGATCAAATTTAAATCTTCATCTGTATAATAAACTTCTTTTTCATAAATTTGTAAAGCTATTACTCCAATAAATTTATCAAATACTTTTAAAGGAGCACCAATGTAAAACTCTGGACAAGTTCCATAAAAAATTATTTCTCCTTTATCTCTTAGTTTTTCTATCTCTTCTCTTTTTAAAAGAAATGGTTTTTCATTTTTTAAAATATATTCAGTAATTCCACCTCTTCTTTTTCTTGGTTCAGGTTTTTCATCTTTTAAATCAACAAAATATGGGAAATAAATGTATTCACCACTTTCATCTATTAAAGAGATGTAAAAGTTTTCTGCATATAAGTACTCTTTTATTAATTTATGAATCTCCTCAAAAAATTCTTTAAGATTAGTTGTTCTAAAACCAAAAAATGAAATTTTATAAAGAATTTTTGTTAAAATATCTTTTCTTTTTTCATCAGTTATATCCTTTAAAATTAATAAATTTTTTTGTTCTTCTAATTCAACTATAATAATTTTAAAAAATTTATAATTACCTTTTTTTGTTTTTAATTTAATTGATAAGGATTCTCTATCTTTATTTTTTAAAAATTCTACAAAATTAGGATACTCTTTATCATCATAAAATAACTCTTTTATTTCTTTTCCAATGATTTCATCTTCAGTATATCCAAGTAATTCTTTTATATTTTTACTTATTAACAATATCTTTCCATTATCTAATAATATGGAGATATGGTCTTTTAAATTATTAAAAATAGTTATTATAGATTCGTTGATTTTGTTCATCTATTTAATTATAACAAATTCTTTATTTTAATTTTTTTAATTTTATGTCTATTAATTTCTTATCAACATATTTTAAAGATTCTATTAAATTTTCATAATCTAAATAATTAATACTATAAGAAAAGGATAATGGATGATTAAAATTATTAATTGAAATGTTTTGTTTTAATCTTTCAACTGCTAATTCACCATTTTCAAAGGAACAATTATTTAAAATTATTAAAAATTCATCTCCCCCATATCTCACAATAATATCATTGGCTCTAAATGTCTCTTTTAATTTTTTACCAAAAAACCTTAAAACCTCATCACCATGTAAATGTCCATATTGATCATTTATATTTTTAAAATTATCTATATCAATCATTATAACTAAGTCCTTTTTGTTATTTATTATTTTATTTTTTATTTTCTGTTCAATAAGTTCATTAAAGTAATTTCTTGACAAAACACCCGTTAATTGATCATAATGAGCAAGGTTTCTATATTTTTCTTTTTCTAAATTTAACTCTTTAGTTAAATTTTCTATTGTAAAAATTAAAAATTTTGAATTAATTCCAACAAGAATAATAAGATAAGAAATAAATCTAAATAGATGTCCAAGCATATTAAAAAAACCATAAACATCTGTGTATAATGTAAAACTCAACTCCCCAAGTATTGTAAAAATTATTGTATAAATATATGCTTTAATAAAATTTTCAGGTATATTTCTTTTTAAAACTATATAAATCAATACAACAGTTAAAAGGATAACAATTATATATTCCATTGAAATTTTAAAAGGTGTTAAACCTGAACCTTCTATAAAACATACTGGAAATTTTCTTAAAAATATTAATATTAAAGAGGTTGCTGTAAAAATAGATAAAAATATAAAATTATAAAAAGCTTTTAACTTTTTATTAAATATAACTATGGAAGACAAACCAAGAGCCTCAATTGTTCTTCCCAAAATCCATAATTGTGTTGGAAGATTGGCATTGTAGGTTTTAAAAACACCCATACCTTTATACGCTAAAGTGTGTAATATATCAACTATTATTACAAATCCATAAAGAATTCCTAAATTTAAAATAAAATCATTCTTTAAATATCTATAGGTTGAATAAGAAAGAAAAGCGATACAAAATGCTGTTAAAATTGCAAAAAGTTCTATTATAGAGTGAAACAATAAATAATTTATTCTTGCAATAAACCAAAAGATAATTAAAAAGATTATTGGTATTAAATATTGATAATATATTTTATTATTTTTATTCATCACTTTTATTTTTAAAATTTTAAATTTTTGGTGCCGGGACCGGGACTTGAACCCGGACGGGTCTCCCCATACGCACCTCAAACGTACGCGTCTGCCAATTCCGCCATCCCGGCATCAGAATAAAAATTATACCCCTAAAATGGTTAAAGTCAAGGAGAGAATTCCAAAGGCTATTGCACCAATTAATGCAATTTTACTTAAAATTGCATCTTTCTTTTTTTGAAGGTGAAAAAGGTGTGCTCCACCTGAAATTGCTCCTAAACCTGCTCCTTTAGGGGTTTGGAAAACTATCGAAAGAATTGTAACAACACAAACAACAAGTTGAATAAATAGCAAAAGTTCTCTCACTCTTAGTTTACCTCCTTTTTAAATACAAACTTATCATTCTCAAAATCAACTATTATTGTATCACCTTTTTCAAATTCTTTTTCAAGTAATTTTTTGGCTATCTCATTCTCAATTTCTCTTTGAATTGTTCTTCTTAAAGGTCTTGCACCAAAAATTGGATCAAATCCAATTTCAGCAATTTTTTCAATTGCTCTATCTGTAATTTTAAGGTCTAATCCTTGTGCCTTAATTGTTCTTCTTACTCTTTCAATTAAAAGATTAACAATTTCCTTAATCTGTTCTTTTGTTAACTTATGAAAAACTATTATTTCATCAATTCTATTTAAAAATTCAGGTCTAAATTTATATTTTAGTAAATTTAAAACTTCATTCTTTGCTTTTTCAAAATTTTCTTTATCATTTGGATCAACTTTTAAAAGAATATCACTTCCAAGGTTAGATGTCATTATTATTATTGTATTTTTAAAATCAACAGTTCTTCCTTTTGAATCTGTTAATCTTCCATCATCTAGAATTTGAAGTAGAATATTGAAAACATCAGGATGTGCCTTTTCAATTTCATCCAAAAGTATAACTGAATATGGTCTTCTTCTAACTAATTCTGTAAGTTGACCTCCTTCTTCATAACCTACATAACCTGGTGGTGCTCCTATAAGTTTTGAAACAGTATGTTTTTCCATAAATTCACTCATATCTAATCTTATCATTGCATTTTCATCACCAAAAAGAAACTCTGCAAGAGTTTTTGCAAGTTCAGTTTTTCCTACACCAGTTGGTCCTAAAAATAAAAATGAGCCAATCGGTTTATTCGGATCCTTAAGACCTGCTCTTGCCCTTCTTATCGCTTCTGATACCGCTCTTATGGCTTCTTCTTGACCTATAATTCTTTTATGAAGATGTTCTTCCATTCTTTTTAACTTACTAATCTCTTCCTCAACTAATTTTGTTACAGGAATATTTGTCCATTCAGAAACAACCTGTGCAATATCTTCTCCAGTTACAACTGGTACTTTAGAACCTTTTTCTTTATTCCAATTTTTCTTTAACTCTTCTAGTTTCTTTTTAAGTTCATCTTCTAATTTCTTTAATTTAGCTGCCTTCTCATAATCTTCAGCCTTTATTTTTGCTTCTTTTTCCCTTACCACTTTTTTAAGTTCATCTTCTATTTTTTTCAAATCATCTGGCTCTTTTTTTTCATCAAACTTCACTTTAGATGCTGCTTCATCAATTAAGTCAATCGCTTTATCTGGTAAAAATCTATCTGTTATATATTTGTCTGATAAAGTTGCTGCTTGAACAATTGCTTCATCTGTAATTTTGACTCCATGATATGCTTCATATTTATCTCTTAAACCTTTTAATATTTCGATTGTTTCTTCAACTGTAGGTTCAGATACTAATACTGGTTGAAATCTTCTTTCAAGCGCAGGATCCTTTTCAATATACTTTCTATATTCATTTATTGTTGTAGCACCTATACATTGCATCTCCCCTCTTGCAAGTGCTGGTTTTAATATATTTGAAGCATCAACTGCACCTTCTGCACCTCCAGCACCAACAACTGTATGAAGTTCATCAATAAAAACTATAATTTCTCCTTGTGATTCTCTTATTTCATCAAGTATTTTCTTTAATCTCTCTTCAAATTCTCCTCTATATTTTGTTCCAGCAATTATTGCTGGAATATCAAGCGCGACAACTCTTTTATCTTTTAAAATATCTGGGACCTTTCCTTGAACAATTCTTTGAGCGATTCCCTCAACTATTGCTGTTTTTCCTACACCTGGTTCACCAATTAGTACAGGATTATTTTTAGTTCTTCTAGAAAGAATTCTTAAAGTTCTTGTTATTTCTTTTTCTCTTCCAATAACAGGATCTAATTTCCCCTCTTTTGCAAGTTTTGTAAGATCTCTTGAAAATTGATCTAAAGTAGTAGTTTTAGAATATCTTCTCTCTTTAAATTTTCTATCTCTTTTTTCAAGATAAGATAAAATTCTATCACGAGATAAACCTTTATCTTTTAAAATTCTTCCAGCAATTCCTTCGCCTTCTTCAATTAGACCAAGAAGAAGGTGTTCTGGTCCAATATAATCACTTCCTAAACCACTCGCCTCTTTTTGTGCAAGATCGATTACTCTTTTAACTCTTGGTGACAATGATATCTCTTTAGTTTTTTTATCTTTCTTTTTCATAGTAGAAAGAACTTCTGTTTCAAGTTCTTTGAGGTCAATGTTTAAATCAAAAAGAAGGTTTTTTATATAATCACTTTTTCTTAAAAGAGCAAGTAGAAGATGTTCAGTTTTAATCTCTTCTTCCCCAAGTTCAGTTGCTATATTTTGTGATTCAAGTATTACTTCTTCTGCTTCACCAGTAAATTCATAAGTTACTGCACTCTCTTTTGGAACTGAGAAGAACTTTGAAAATTCATCTTCGAAAAAAGAATCAAAAGGAGAGAAAAAAGAAATTTCGTCTTTAACATATCCATGTTCTCTTGCACACTCTTCACATATATGAATAACTCTTTTTTCACCATCAACTATCCTAGTTATTGTAAAATCTGCTTCTCTTCTATGGCATATATCACAAATCATGTTTTACCTCCACAAAAATTTTTATTCTCAATATCTTTTATTTTATTTAATCTCCTTTCATGTCTTTCGCCCTCAAAATTTTCCTCTAAAAAAGTTTTAACTATCTCTATCGCATCATCTAATTTTGTTGTTCTTCCACCAATACATAAAACATTTGCATTATTATGTCTTCTTGCTAAACTTGCTGTTATTTTGTCATAACACAATGATGCATAGACTCCTTTAAATTTATTTGCAGTGATACTCATCCCTATTCCAGTGCCACATATAAGAATTCCAAAATCAACTTCTTTTTTTAATATTAATTCACAAACTTTTTTAGCAAAATCAGGGTAATCAACAGATTCAGTTGAGTTTGTTCCAACATCAATTGTGTCATACTCAACACAAAGAAACTTCTTTAATTCCTCCTTAAGTTCAAATCCTGCATGATCTGAACCAATTGCAATTCTCATAATTCACTCCTTAAATAATGATAAAATTTCATCCTTTTTTATTTTTCCTTCTCTTAATATTTTTATTTCATAATCAATAATTTCTATAACAGTTGATGGAATCTCGCCTAATTCTCCTCCATCCACTATAAAATCAACAACACCCATAAAAATTCTTTTCAAGCCATCTATGTCTTTTGGAGTTTTCTCTCCAGAAATATTTGCACTTGTAGTTGCAAGTGGAAAATCTAAAGAATTAAGAAGACTTATTATAAATTGATCATCTGGAATTCTTATTCCAATTGTTTCAAATTTTTTTAGTGATATTGAAAAAGATGGATTCTTCTTTTTAAGAACAATTGTTATCATACCTGGGATATATTTTTCAATTATTTTTATGCATTTATCATTAACAATTCCATAATTTTTAATCTCATCTCTATTTTTTACAAAAAGGACTAAAGGTTTATTTAAGTCTCTTTTTTTTATTTTATAAATTCTTTTAATTGCTTCTTTATTTAGAGCATTTACACATAAACCATAAACTGTATCAGTTGGAATAATTCCAACTCCTCCATTTTCAAGAATTTTTTTGATTTCATTTATATTTTTAATACTTTTCTCAAAAATTTTTGTTTCTCTAATTTTTTCTTTTTCACCAAATTTTGATTCTATTCCATAAAAAATTCTCTCAATATTATCTCTATGTTTATAAATTCCTAAAATTGAGAGAATAATTGATAAATAAGAATATTCAAAATTTTTAAAGATAACAAATATAAATGGAAGAAAAATAAGAGAAATTATTGATGAAATTGAAACAATTCTTTTAATTATTAAAGTTATGATAAAAATTAAAATTTCAATAACAGCAACAATTGGATTTAAACCAACAATTAATCCCAAGGTAGATGCGATTCCCTTTCCTCCCTTAAATTTTAAAAATATTGAAAAATCATGACCTAAAACTCCAGCAAAACCAGATAAAAAGAGAAAAATAGGGTCAAATTTGAAAAGATATTTTCCTAATAAAACTGGCAAAAGACCTTTTGAAAGATCAAAAAGTCCTGAAATAAGAGCCACAGAAACTCCTGCAACTCTTAAAACATTTGTTGCTCCAATATTTCCACTTCCAATTTTTCTAATATCAACTCCTTTTGTCTTTTTTACAAAAATAAGACCAAAAGGAATCGAGCCATAAATATAAAATAATATTAAAATTAAAATCTTAAATATGATATTCATCAAATTTAATAATATCAGAAATTTTTATTTTTAGAAGAAATTTAACTTAAATCATCTTTACCTTTAATTAAATTTTTCTTTAGTAAAATTTTTGGAACAAACACTTCTTTTTCTCTAAATAAATAAACTGTTTTTTTACAAATTGAAACAAGAAAAAGCATAGTTGGTACTTCAATTAACACACCAACAACTGTTGCTAAAGATGAACCAGATGAAAGTCCATATAATGTTGTTGAAGTTGCAATTGCAACTTCAAAGTGGTTTGATGCACCAATTAGACTAACTGGTGCAGCATCTCTATAAGATAAATTAAAAACTCTTGATAAAAAGAAATAACCTAATGAAAAAATTAATAATGTTTGAATGAAAAGTGGAATTGCAATCCAAAGAATAGTTAAGGGGTTTTTAATAATAATTTCACCTTTAAGTGAAAATAAAAGTATTAAAGTTAATAAAAGTGCGACAATGCTAATTGGTGTTAAATATTTTATAAAATTTTTTTTAAACCAATCTATTCCCTTTTTCTTAATTATATATTTTCTTGAAAAATAACCAGCAACAAGAGGTAAAGCAACATAAATTAAAACAGAAAGTAAAATTGTTTCCCAAGGGATTGGCATTTTATTAACTTTAAGTAAAAAACTTCCAAGAGGAGCATATAAAAAAAGCATTGTAAGAGAGTTTATTGCAACCATTACAAGTGTTAGACCATCATTTCCATTGGCAAGATAACTCCAAACAAGAACCATCGCTGTACATGGAGCAATTCCAAGAAGTATAGTACCAGAAATATAACTCCTATACAAATAAACTTGATCACCTGTTTTTACAATTTCAACTCCAGGTAAAAAGTTTTTAAATAAAACTCCTATAAAAAAAGAGGCAATTAGATACATAGTAAATGGTTTTATTGCCCAATTTATAAAAAGTGTTAAAAGAACAGGTTTAAGAGATTTTCCTGCTTTAACTACCTCTCCAAAATCAATTTTAACCATAATTGGATACATCATAAAGAAAAGACATATAGCAATAGGAATTGAAACTTGGTATATAGATAGAGAATCAAGTTTATAAGCAAATGATGGGAAAAATCTACCAATTAAAATACCAAGGATTATACATAAAATTACCCATATAGTAAGATACTTTTCAAAAAAAGATAAAGGTTGAGACTTGCTCTCCATAGGTACCTCCTAATTAAAATTTGATAAACTTGTTGTTTTATTTAAAAATCACTTATGCTCTCTTTTAAAAAACAAACCTTTTAAATTATAACATACCATAAAAAAATTTTGATAAAATAATAAAAGTTGGAGGTTATTTTTGGAAAGAATTTGGAAGATTAAAAAAGAAGATATTGAAACTTTATTAAAGACAAATTTTGAATTTGGTTTATCTCAAGAAGAGGCAAAAGAAAGATTAAAAATTTATGGATATAACGAACTCCCTGAAAAAAGACCAAAATCAATATTTGTAAGAATATATGATCAGATTAAAAATTTTCTTGTATTAATTTTAATTTTTTCATCAATAATATCTGTTTTCTTAGGAGAATTAATAGATGGAATAGCAATAATTGCAATAGTGATAATAAATGCTTTTATTGGTATTTATCAAGAAATTAATGCTGAAAAAAGTTTAAAAGCGTTAAAAAAATTATCGTCACCAACAACAAAAGTTATAAGAGAAGGAAAAATAATTCAAATTAAAACAAGAGAGCTTGTTCCAGGTGATATAGTTATTTTAGAAACAGGAGACAAGGTTGGAGCAGATTTAAGAATAATTGAGCAGAAAAATTTAAAAGTAGAAGAGGCATTTTTAACTGGAGAATCATTTCCTGTTGAAAAGCATGAATTTGAAATAGATATAGATAATTTACCAGTTCACGATAGAAAAAATATAGTCTTTTCAGGTTCTACTGTTGTTTATGGAAGAGGAAAAGGTGTTGTTTTTGCAACAGGAGTAAATACAGAAATTGGAAAAATAGGGAAAACTCTTGAAGAGATGGAAGAAGAAAAAACTCCACTTGAAATTAAATTAGATCAACTCGGAAAAACTTTAGGTCAAATATTTCTTTTAGCATGTCTTGGAGTTTTTGTTTTATCAACTTTAAGAGGTCTTCCTTTTATGCTTTCATTTATGACCTCTGTCGCATTGGCTGTTGCAGCAGTACCAGAAGGGCTTCCAGCTGTTGTAACAATTGTTCTTGCACTTGGAGTTAAAACGATGGCAACAAAAAGAGCAATTGTTAGAAATTTATCATCTGTAGAAACACTTGGCTCTGTTACAACAATTCTTTCAGATAAAACAGGAACTCTTACAAAAAATGAGTTAAATGTTGTTAAAGAAGTGATCTTTGGACCTAAAGACTTCTTTTATCTTGCAATAACTTTATGTAATGATGCAAAAATTCAAGAAGGCGAAAGAGATTTCGGAGATCCAACAGAAGTTGCACTTCTTAAGCATTCATTAAAAAAAGGATATAAAAAAGAGGAGTTAGAAAAGAAATTTCTTAGAATTGATGAAATTCCTTTTGATTCTAATAGAAAACTTATGACAACAATTAACACAGATGGAGAAAATAAGTTTGTTTTTACAAAAGGAGCTCCTGAAATTTTATTATCAAGATGCTCTTATTACCATGATGGAATTGAAATAAAACCAATTGAAGAAATTTTAGATGAAATTTTGATTGAAAATGAAAAAATGGGAAAAGAGGGTTTAAGAGTTTTAGGAGTTGCTTACAAAAGAATTCAAGATGAAAAAAAGGAAAATTATGAAAAGAACCTTATCTTTTTAGGACTTATTGCTATGGAGGATTCTCCAAGAGAAGAAGTTTATAAAGCAATTGAAGAATCAAAAAGAGCAGGAATTAAAGTTAAAATGGTTACTGGAGACCATAAAATTACTGCGCTTAGCATTGGAAAAAGATTAAAAATAATAGATGATGAGTTAGAAGCAATTGATGAAAAAGAACTTAATGAAAATGAAAATTTAATAGAAATTATAAATAAGAAAAATGTTTTTGCAAGGGTTTCTCCACACACAAAATTAAAAATTGTTGAGGAATTAAAAAACTTAGGAGAGAAGGTTGCTGTTACAGGTGATGGAATAAATGATGCACTTGCTCTTAAAAAAGCAGATGTAGGTATAGCAATGGGCATAACTGGAACCGATGTTTCGAAAGAAGCATCTGATATTGTTTTAACAGATGATAATTTTGCAACAATAGTTGAAGCTATAAGAGAAGGAAGAAGAATATATTCAAACATTAAAAAAGTTGTGATATTTTTATTGAGTTGTAATATAGGAGAAGTTTTAATAATATTATTTGCGACTCTTTTTAATCTTCCAATTCCTTTTAAACCTATTCACCTTCTTTATCTAAATTTAATTTCAGATGCATTTCCTGCACTTGCTCTTGGTGTTGAACCAGAAGAAGAAGGAATAATGGATTTGCCACCAAGAAAACCCAATGAGAAAATTCTAAATAAAAATAATATGATTGGCATTTTAGTTAGTGCTTTTGTTGAAGCAGTTATAACTATTTTTGCATTCTTAAACATTTTAAGAAGCGGTGGAACTTTATCTGAGGCTCAAACTACAGCACTGATTACATTAATAATTGCTGAATTAATAAGAGCATATGCAAATAAAACAGAATTTAAACCTGTTAAATTGAAAAATCTTTTAAATAACAAATTTTTAAATTATTCAATTTTTATCTCAATTGCTTTATCATTAATAATAATATATATACCATTCTTTGATAAAATTTTCTCTCTTTCTCCTTTAAAACCAATTTTCTTTGAATATTTTCCCCTTGCTTTTCTTCCTGGAATAACATATGAAATTGTTAAATATTTTCAATCAAAAAAACTATTCAAAGAAAATTTTAAATAAAATCATCAATGATATCCCAATTAAAATAAATATTGATTTTTCGATATTATTTTTGATTGAGACCTTTTTGTGAAGTTCAGGAATTAAGTCTGTTAATGAGAGGTATAAAAAGTTACCTGCAGTTATACCAATAATATATGGAATTAAAAATTTAAATTTTTCAAGTAAGAAGAACCCAAAAACACCACCAAAAATTGAAGTTAAAGATATAAAAAAATTTAATTTAAGTGCATTTTTCGGAGTAAGACCACCATAAATTAATACTCCATAATCTCCTAACTCTTGAGGAACTTCATGAAAAATTACATTAAGAGTAGTTATTAAACCGATATTAAGATTCACTAAAAAACTCGATGCAATTAAAACTCCATCAATAAAATTATGAAGAGAATCACCAAGAAGGTTTATTGGAACAAAAGTATGCTCTTCACATCCAAACTCGTGGCAATGTCTCCATTTTAAAAAAGTTTCAAGAATAAAAAAAAGAAAAATTCCAAAAATAATTGAATAGATAGAATTAAAATTCTCTTCAAGAGCTTCAGGTATGAGATGAAGAACTCCTCCTGTAATTAAAGCACCTGTTGAAAAACTTACAAGATAAAAACTAATTTTTTCTAAATTTTTAAAATTTTTATTTATAAAAAATATTCCAATCAAAGATATTAAACTAATTATAAAAGTTGAAATTATTACATAAATAAATATCACAATTAAAATTATAATAAATTTTTAAATTTATGATTTAAAAAAAATTTTAATAACCCCTAAAACATAATTAATATCATAATCAGTATGTTCATAAGTTATCTGAAATCTAATAAGTTCCTCTCCTTTTGGAACAATTGGATAGTTTAAACCAGTTGATAAAATTCCATTATCTCTTAAAAATTTTACAAGTTGTTTTGTTTTTTCTGTATCTCTAATTATAAGAGGTACAATTGGGTGTTCACTCTTTGTTGTTTCAAGCCCAAGAGAAATAATTCCCTCTCTAAATTTCTTTGCAAGTTCTCTAACATAGTCTATCATTCCTTTTCCTTCATCACTATCAATTATATTTATTGATTCAATTATTGCATTTGCTTCTCCTGGTGTTATTGGATTTGTATAAATATAAAGGGGCGCTTTTTCTCTTAAATAGTCAACTATTATCTTATCAGAAACAAGATACCCCCCATTTACTCCAAATGCTTTACCAAATGTTCCTATCAAAATATCAACCTTTGTTTTTAAAACTTCTTCTGTTCCTCTTCCGCTTTCTCCAAAAATTCCAACTCCATGAGAATCATCAACAATCAAAATAACTCCTTCTTCAAAATCTTTATCATATTTATCAGCAATTTCCTGTAATCTATCAAGAGGTGCATAATCTCCTCTCATACTAAAAACTCCATCTGTAATTATCAAAACTTTTTTTGCCTTTCCTATGTAATTTTTTATTTTCTCATCACATTCATCAACATTTAGATGCTTATATATATCTTTTTCTTTTGGTCTTGATAATCTAATTCCATTTATTATACAATTATGATTTAATTCATCACTTATTACAAATGTTTCTTCATCAATCAATGAAAAAAGAGTTCCAAGAACACAACCATATGCTGAACTGAAAATTATTGCATCTTCTCTTGAGTGAAATTTAGAGATCCTCTTTTCAAGTTCTTTGTGAGTTTCATATGTTCCACTTATAAATCTTACTGCACCAGGTCCTACTCCAAATTTTTTTATTGCTTCCTCTTCTTTCTCTTTTACCCTCTCATTTAAATGAAGTGCAAGATATGAATTTGAATTCATTCTAATATATTCTTTATCTTCTTCACCCTTTAATATATATCTATTTCCTTTTATTCCATCACATTTTTTAATATTAACAATTATGCTTTCTTTTCTTTTGACTATTCCTTTCTCATCAATCTCATTTATTTTTTCCTGAAGAGATTTTTTCAATTTTTCTAAAGGCATTATTCACCTCCTAAAAGTTTTTTAGTTAATTTTTCAATCATGTCTTTAACCATATCTTGGAAAGAGTACTCTGGGTTAAAACCCCACTCCTCTTTTGCACAATTAGAATCAATACTTTTTGGCCATGAATCAGCAATACATTGTTTAACAGGATTAATTTCATATTCAATCTCAAATTCAGGGATATATTTCTTTATTTCAAAATAAAGATCTCTTGGACAAAAACTCATACTTTGAATATTGTATGATGCCCTATGAATCAATTTTTTTGAATCTGCTTCCATTAAATCAACTGCTGCTTTAATAGCATCTGGCATATACATCATAGGAAGATAGGTATCTTCTCTTAAAAAGCATTTATATTTTTTATTTTTTATTGCTTCATAAAAAATTTCAACTGCATAATCTGTTGTACCTCCACCTGGTGGTGTTACATACGAAATTAGTCCTGGATATCTTACTCCTCTTGTATCAACACCATATTTATTGTAATAATATTCACATAAAAGTTCTCCAGTTAATTTTGTAATTCCATACATTGTTGTTGGTCTTATAATTGTTTCTTGTGGTGTATTATCTTTTGGAGATGTTGGACCAAAAACTGCAATAGATGATGGATAAAAAACTTTACAATTATAAATTCTTGAAATTTCAAGAATATTTAAAAGTGAATTCATATTTATATTCCAGCATGATAATGGCGATTCTTCACCTTTTGCAGATAGTATTGCAGAAAGATGGTAAATTATATCAATATTATGATTTTTTACAACTTTCTCAATTTCTTCATAATTTTGTGTATCTAAAAAAATAAAAGGACCAGACTCTTTTAACTCTTTACTTGGCTCTCTTTTATGACCTGCTGCAATTACATTTTCACTTCCGAAGATTTCTCTTAAATATAATGTGAGTTCTGAACCTATCTGACCTGTTGCTCCTGTTACAAGGATTTTACTCATAAATCCCTCCTTTTCTTGTTTAAAATTTGACCATAAAAATTATATTAAATTAAAATTATTTTTCAATATTTTGTATAATTTTCTTAGGAGGTAAATAACTATGATTGAATATGAAAAATTGGGTTTCTTTTATTTAGGAAGAAAGTATGATTTAGAAAATAATAAACCTATTGATGAACTTATTCTATATGATTCAAAAGATCTTTTAACTCATGGAGTATGTATTGGAATGACTGGAAGTGGGAAAACAGGGCTTTGCATTGGAATTTTAGAAGAGGCTGCAATAGATAATATTCCATCAATTGCGATTGATCCTAAAGGTGACCTTACTAATATTGCTCTCCTTTTCGAAAATCTTACACCTGAGGAATTTTTACCATGGATAAATGAGGAAGAGGCAACAAAAAAAGGTTTAACTAAGGAAGAATATGCAAAAGAGATTTCAAAAAAATGGGAAGAAGGAATAAATGAATGGGGTCAAACAAAAGAGAGAATCAAAAAGTTAAAAGAAAATGTTGATTTCATAATATACACACCTGGAAGTAATGCTGGAGTCCCAATTTCAATATTAAAATCATTTTCTTCTCCTCCAAAAGAAATATTAGAAGATGAGGAACTTTTAAGTGATAAAATTATTTCAACAACAACTAGTTTACTTGGATTAATTGGAATTGAAGGAGACCCATTAAGATCAAAAGAACACATTTTGGTATCAAAAATAATTGAATTATACTGGAGGCAAGGTAAAAATATTAATCTTGAGACATTAATTCAAGAAATTCAAAAGCCTTCAATTGAAAAAATAGGTGTAATGAGCATAGAAACATTTTATCCATCTAATGAAAGACACGCATTATCTATTGCTATTAATAATTTAATTGCTTCACCTCAATTCAATCTCTGGTTTGAAGGAGTGCCTCTTGATGTAGGAAAATTACTATATTCGAAAGAGGGAAAACCAAGAGTTTCTATCTTTTATATTGCCCATCTTAACGAAAAAGAGAGAATGTTTTTTGTTTCTCTACTATTTAATGAAATTTTGTCTTGGGTTAGAACCTTATCTGGAACTCAATCTTTAAGAGCAATTGTTTATATGGATGAAATATTTGGATATTTTCCACCAATTGCAAATCCTCCTTCTAAAAAACCGCTTCTTACTCTTTTAAAACAAGCAAGAGCATTTGGAGTTGGAATTCTTCTTTCAACACAAAATCCTGTTGATCTTGATTATAAAGGTCTGTCAAATACTGGAACATGGTTTATTGGAAGACTTCAAACAGAAAGAGATAAAGAAAAAGTTCTTGAGGGTTTAGATACAGTTTCACAAAATATTAATTTAAAATTTGATAGAAAATTTTTTGATAAAGCAATATCTTCATTGGGAAAAAGAGTTTTTATTATGAATAATATTCATGAAAATGAGCCTGTTATTTTTGAAACAAGACATGTGCTTTCATATTTAAGAGGTCCATTAACAAAAGACCATATTAAAATTTTAATGGAGAATAAAAAAGATTTTATAATCAAAAAACAGGTTGAAGAGAAAGCGCCAATATTTCAAGAAAAATTAGTTTATCCAACAGAAGAAACCAAAAAAGAGACTCCAATTATTCCACCATCAATATCACAATTTTTTGCAAAAGTTAGAGAAGCGAAGCCACAAGATTCAGTTATTTTTTATAAACCATTTGTTATTGGAAGTTCAATGGTAAATTTCAGCGATTCTAAAAAAGGAATTGATTATACTGTTGAAAAAATAATCGCAGCTGAAATAAAAGATAAACCAATTCCTGTTGATTGGAGCGAATCATTTGAAATAAAAATAGATCTAAATAATCTATCTCAAAAACCTGAAATTGATTCTATTTTTGATAAACTTCCTCAACAAGCCTTAATTCCTAAAAATTATGATTCATGGAAAAGAGAATTAATAAATCACATTAAAAATAATATAACTCTTGAAATTTTTAGAAGTCCAACCTATAAAGTTTTCTCAAAACCTAATGAAAGTGAGGAAGAATTTAAAATTAAATTGATTGAGTTATCAAGAGAAAAAAGAGATGAAGAAAAAGAAAAGATAATTAAAAAATATGAGACAAAATTGAGTGCTATGGAAGAAAAATATAGAAAAGCTTTACAAATGTTAGATAGAGAAAAAGATCAACTTCAACAAAGAAAACTTCAAACAACTATTTCTGTTGGAGCAACAATTTTAGGAGCAATTCTTGGAAGAAAAGTAACAGGTGTTGGAAATGTTGGAAGAGCAACTACTGCAGCAAGAGACGCTGGTAGAATAATGAAAGAACAAGAAGATATAAAAAGAGCAGAAGAGACAGTTCAAAAATATGAAAGTGAACTTAAAGAACTAGAAAGAGAGTTTCAAGAAGAAATTAAAAAATTTGAAGAAAAGTCTGATCCAACAAAAGAGATTATAGAAAGAATAATTTTAAAGCCTTCTAAAACAGAAATAAATATTAGGTTTTTCTCTCTTGTTTGGCTTCCATTTTTTAAAAGTGGAGATACGCTAACCCCTGCATTTTGAAAATAAAAATTTAAATTTAAAATTTATAATAATATTGACATAATAATAGGAGTTAATGTAACTTCAATTATTGAAGCGATAAATAAAAGAGGAATAACTAATATATAAGATTTTAAATATGTATCAATATATTTAATTCCTTCTTTTGTTGGAGAGAGAGAATGTGCAAAAGTTAATGATAAAAGAAATGCAAAAATTTCAAAAATTCCATGAGGAACTATGCCAAATAAAAATAAAGAAAATGGGTTTAATTTCTCAAAAATTTTTGGTAGAGCAAAAATAACTAAACCAACAACAAATCCATTGATGTATGCGACGATTTCCGAAAATATCCCAAATGTTATAAAACTCAATATTCCAGCAATAACAACAACTCTAAAATTGTTTAGAAATATAAACAAAATTCTTCCCAAAGTTCCTTTTTCAGTGTAAGGTAAAAAATAATTTTCAAGATGCTTTTTTACCTCATTTAATAAATTTTTAAAAACTTCTAAATCTTTGTTTAATGAAATACTATTTTCAATAAAAAATATAAATAGATATACTAAAATTGCTCCAATAAAAAATGAAATAAAAAATCTTATAAAAAATTTTAAAAGTTCATTTCTTCTCTTTTTTATTTCTTCTAGAACGCTTTTTATTATCTTCATAAAGTTTCAAATAAAGTTTATAAAATGGATTTTCTTCAATATCCTCTTTCTCAAGCATTTCAATATGTTCACAAATCTCTTCATTTAGGTTTTTTCCACAAATTGGACAAAGACCTTTGCAATTTTCATTACAAAGTGGGTATGGTGGAATTGAAACAATTATATTTTGTCTTATTGATTCTTTTATATTTATCTCTTCACCATTAAATAAAAATGTAGATAGTTCATCACGATTTAAAAGCTTTTTAGGGCTAATTTCACCTCTTTTTGTAGTATAAATTTCATCAATTTCTGCTACAAGTTTATATGGAAAAAATTTTAAACATCTTCTACATTGAATTTCTACTGTAACTTCAAAACTTCCTTTAACAGTAAAACCCATTCCAATATTTTCTATCTCAATATCAACAATAACAGGTGACAAAATTTTATTACCTTCTATCTCATTAAAATCTAGTTCAAGAGAAACTTTCTTTTTAAGACCTGTCTCTCTCTTTAAATCCCTTACACTAATCACTATTCTTCCTCCGATAATGCATTTATTCCATCTGAAATTATATTTCTTGCTTTAAGTAAATAGTTATCAACTTTAGAAAGAAGTTCTTTTACAAACTCTTTTCCCTCATTTTTAATTCTCTCTGCCTCTTCTCTCGCTTCTTTAAGAATTTTTTCTGCTTCTTCTTTTGCTTCAATAACAATCTCTGAATTATATATCAATTTTTTCTTATCATCCTCAGCATTTTCTATTATTTTTTTAGCTCTTTCTCTTGCTTCAGTTATAATGTTTTCTTTATTTCTTAATATCTCTTTTGCTTTTTCAAACTCTTGAGGAAAATTTTTCTCAATCTCCTCTATTATTGAAATAAGTTTTTTCTCATCAACCATAACCATATTTGAAAAAGGAACTGGCTTACCTTTTTCAATCAATGACTTTAAATTACTTAATAAACCTAATATGTTCATTTCACCCCTCTACTTTTTATAAATTTTTCAACAGATTCTGGAACAAATTTACTTATATCACCTTTATTTGAAATTAATTCTCTAACCAAACTTGATGATAAAAGAGTGTATTTTATATCGCTCATTATATAAATTGTCTCAATTTCAGGATAAAGAACTTTATTAAATGATGACATTTGAAACTCATAATCAAAATCAGAGGTTATTCTCAAACCTCTAATTACAATATTTAATTTATTTTCTTTTAAATAATCTATCAGAAGACCATTAAGCATTTGAACTTCAACATTATTAAAATCATTTACCATTTCTTTAACCATTAAAAATCTTTCCTCTTTTGAAAACATATAATTTTTATTTTTACTATCTGATACTAAAACAATTAATTTATCAAAAATTTTTGATGCTCTTTTTATTAAATCAAAGTGCCCTAGTGTTGGTGGATCAAAACTTCCAGGATAAACTGCAATTTTTAATTTTTCTTTATTCATTCTCTTTTCCTCTCTTAAAAACTAAAAAATCTAAAATTGTTTCACCAATTTTTAAACTTTTCACTATTTCAAAATTTGTTTTATAAATCTCCCTTTTAGAGTGTTCATAAATTATTATTGTTTCATCTTTAATAATATTACTACTTGAAATTATTTCAAGTGCTTTTTCTCCGAGTTTAAATTGATAAGGGGGGTCAAGAAAAATAAAATCAGCTTTTGGTAAATCAAAATCTCTGCTTTTTAAAAATCTTAATACATCTTTTTTAATTACCTTTGCTTTATCAAAAACTCCTAAATTTTTAAGGTTTTCAATTATTGTCTTAATTGACTTAAAACTAATATCAACAAAAACAACAAAACTTGCACCAGAGGATATAGCCTCAATTCCTACTGAGCCAGAACCAGCAAATAGGTCATAAAAATTTTTACCTTCAATTGAACCTCTCAAAGAATTAAAAAGAGATTCTCTTACAATATCAAGTGTCTCCCTAACTCTTTCATCATTGACTTCTTGAATTTTTCTTCCTTTTAGAAATCCTGATGTTATTCTCATGATATATCAAGAAGTTTAAAATCTTTGAATCTTAAAGAAAGTTCTTTTATAAGATATGGATAGTCAAGAATAGAGTTATTTTTAATAAAATATTCAGCATCTTCTCTTGCAACTTTTAATATTTCAAAATCATCTTCACTTAAAAGATTAACAATTTTAAAATCTGAAACTCCGTGTTGTCTTTCACCACCCAACTCTCCTGTCCCTCTAAATTTTAAATCCCACTCTGAAATTTCAAGTCCTGAATTTGTTTTTTCAAGAACTCTTACCCTTCTTAAAGAATCCTTATCATAATTTGAAAGTATTAAAAGACAATAAGATTCTTTATCTCCTCTTCCAACCCTCCCTCTTAATTGATGCAAAGTTAAAAGACCAAATCTTTGTGCATCTTCAACAAGAATAACATTTGCTTCAGGCACATCTATCCCAACTTCTATAACACTTGTTGATATTAAAATTTGTGTGTCTCCTTCTCTGAAATTTTTAATTTTTTCTTCTTTTTCATCACCTTTCATTCTTCCATGTAAAATATCTATTTTAACTCCTTTAAAAATTTCTTTAAAATCTTCATATTTTTCCTTAACTGATGCAATTTCCATCTTTTCACTCTCTTCAATTAGAGGGCAAACAACATAAATTTTTTCACCATCCCTTAATCTCTCTCTTACAAATTCATATGCTTTTTCTTTTTCTTCTCTTGGAAAAACAATTGTTTTAACAGGTCTTCTACCTGGTGGAAGTTCATCTATTGTTGAAATATCAAGATCACCATAAATTGATAATGCAAGTGTTCTTGGAATAGGGGTTGCAGATAAAACAAGAGTGTGTGGATAATTTCCCTTTTTAACAAGAGCTCCTCTTTGTAATACTCCAAATCTATGCTGTTCATCAACTATAACAAGAGATAAATTTTTAAATTCTGTGTCTTCTTCAATTAAAGCATGTGTTCCAATTATTATATCAATTTCTCCCTCTTTGAGGCGGCTCTTTATTTCATTTTTATTTTTTGTACTACCTGTCAAAATTTCAACTTTTATACCAAAAGGTGAAAGAAATTTTTTAACATTGTTATAAGTTTGAATTGCAAGAATTTCTGTTGGAGACATCATTGTTCCTTGAGTTTTATTTAAAGTTGATAGATAAAGAGCATATGCTGCAACAACTGTTTTTCCACTACCAACTTCTCCATGTAATAAGCGATTCATAATTTTTCCACTTTTTAAATCTTCCTCAATCTCATTCATAACTTTAAGTTGACCATTTGTTAGTGTAAATGGAAGAGTTTTAATAAATCTTTCTCTATATTCATCTTTAATATCATATTTTAACCCCATTTTCTCTTTAATTTTCATTTTTCTTATTTGAAGAAATAGTTGAAATAGAAAGAGCTCTTCATATTTTAATCTAAATTCACTTTTTTTTAAATTTTCTTTTGACTCAGGAAAATGTATATTTTTTAATGCAAAATTAAGTGGCACAAGATCTCTTTTTTTTATTATCTCTCTTGGTAGTGGATCAAAGATAAATTTCTCAGTTAATTTTAATGCTTCATTTATATGATTTGATATTATTTTTGAAGTTATACCTTTTGTTTGTGAGTAGATAGGAACAATTTTTTCTTTTAATTCATCTTTAAAACTTTCTATCTCTTCAAAATCTGGATTTTCCATTTGCCATTCGCCAAAATTATATGATACTTCACCCATAATTAAAAATCTTTTACCTTTTCTAAAGAACTTTTCAAGATATGGTTGATTAAACCAGATACCAAATAAACTTGAAGTTCCATCAAAAAATTTAACTTTTAAAATTGATAGGTTATGTCTTATGTTTTTCTTTTCAACAGATAAAACCTCTCCCTGAATCTGTGCATATTCTCCATTTTTAACATTTATAATTTTAGTTAATTTACCAAAATCAATATATTTTCTAGGAAAATAATAAATTAGGTCATATGAATTTTTAACTCCAATTTTTAATAAAATCTCTTTTCTTTTTTCTCCAATACCAGGAATTTTTTCAAGATCAAATTCTCTCCTTTTGAATAATCCATCCAAAATCTCATTAAATATCTCCCAAAAAATCTTTTTTCTTTTCTCAATATTTTCTTCTTCATACTCTTTTATTAATTTTTTTAATTTTTTTATATCTATTCCATATAATTCTAAATTAGATAAATTATTATTTAAAAAAGTTGTTAACCCACCAATTACAGATTTATTGTCAAATTTTCTTTTTCTCTCTAAGATTAAAATATCAATTAATCTCTCAATCATCTTATCTTTTTCCTCATATAAAAATTACCTGGAAAACTTTGGATAAGCCCTTTACTTTCAAGAGAAACAAGTATAGGTAAATCTTTTGGTGAGTTAGTTATATCATCAATATATGTTATTGTATAAGGAACTAATTCTAAAATTCTCTTCTCATCCTCATCTAAAATAGGAAGTTCTCTCTCAAAATGTTTAATATTTAAAAATTCAAGAATGTCTGAATATTTACATAATATATTTGCACCTTCTTTTATTATTTTATGACATCCTTCAGATTTTTCACTGTTGATTTGACCTGGAACAGCAAAAACTTCTCTTCCAAAATCAATAGCAAAATCAACTGTTATTAATGCACCGCTTTTTAATGGTGATTCAACAAGAACAAGAACCTTAGATAATCCTGAAATAATTCTATTTCTTTCTGGAAAATGAAAATCTTTTGGTTTTTCATCTGGAAAATATTCTGAAATTAATGCTCCATTCTCTTCTATCTTTTTAGCAAGTGTTAAATTTTTTGATGGATAAATATTGTTTAAACCACCACCTAAAATTGCATAAGTTTCTCCGCCCCCTTTAATTGCTCCTATATGAGCATAAGTATCTATTCCATAAGCAAGACCACTTATTATAACAATTCCATATTTTACAAGAAATGATGAGAGATCTTCGCTTACATACTTTCCATATTCACTGCATCTTCTTGTACCGACAATACTTACTCCTAAAAAATCTTTTTTTAATTTTCCTTTATAAAATAGAGCAATTGGTGGATCAAAAATCTCTTTTAAAATTTCAGGATAATTCTCATCAAGAAATGTTATAAAATTAATTCCATTGTTTTTATATATTTCTAACTCTTTTCTCTCTTCATCAAAATTTAAATGAGAAATTTCTCTATGAATTAAATCATTTTTAATTAATTCCCATTTTTTCTTTCTTGAAATAGGAATTTTTAAAATTTTTAAAATAACCTCTTTATCACCATAAAGGTTTATTAAATCTAAAAGGTTCTTCATAAAAAATTTTTCTCTCTGCTTCAAGAAGATTCTCTTCTTTATTTAAAAAAGAAGCGTAATTTAAAATAGGTTTTCCATTTTTTTTGAATATTAAAAAATAATCTTTTAATTTTTCTTTATAATCTAATTCTCTATATGGATGATGTTCCATAATAAATATTTTAATATTTGTTTCATTAAGGATCTTTTCAGTATTATAAATTGCTTTATCAAGAACTTCTAAAACTGGGCCATCAAAAATTAAAATATCAGGAAATTCTTTTATTACAAAATATTCTGAATTTTCACTTGAAAATCCAGAAATATCTGAGGTATATAAAAATTTCTCTCCATCATCAATTAAAATTGATATAACACCACCCATATTTTCATCTAATCCATGCGGAAATATTTCTGAAAATTTAATTTTTGTTTTATTAAAAATTATTTCACCATTAGCAATTCTATAATATTTTGAATTTTTTTCTAATATATCTAAAAGTTTTTTTGCTCTTTCTTTTTGATTATCACTTATAAAATTTACTGGATCTTTAATAAAAACAATTTTATCTTTATAATAATCTTCATAAAAAGAAAAGTGATCTAAATGATAATGAGTTATTATTATTAAATCAGATATATCTATTTTTTCTTTTATAATTTTTTTAATATTATCTCCTACTCTAAACTCATAAGGAGTTGGTGGGTAAGAATTTTTTAATTTTGGAATAGAAAAACCTGGGTCAATTAAAATTTTTAAATCAAGAGTTTCAACAAAAATAGATGTACTTCTTACACCAAGAGTTTCGCCTGCTAATGGATATATTTTCATCTATATTTTCTTCCCAAAAAGCTCTCTTATGTTTACTTTATCTATTTTTGTTTTTATAATTTTTCCAAAATCTTCCTCTTTTATCCCATCAACTATAACAACTCTTCCCCCCTTTTCTTTTCCAATTCCCTTGCCATCTTTTATATTTTCTATTAAAACTTCAACCTCTTTTCCAATAAATTCTTTATATTTTTTAAGAGTAATTTCGTCTTGAATTTTTATAAGATAATTTAACCTTCTCAATTTTTCACTTTCTGGAATTTCACATTCAAGTTTTTCAGAATATGTTTTTGGTCTCTTTGAATAACTAAACATGAATGCTCTATCAAACTCAATTTTTTTAACAGCATCAATTGTTTGTAAAAAATCTTCTTCATCCTCTCCAGGAAACCCAACAAGCAAATCTGTGGTAATTGATGCATCTTTAAAGACATCTCTTATTTTTTCTATAATTCTTAAATATTCTTCAATTGTATATCCTCTTCTCATGAGTTTTAAAACTTTATTTGAACCACTTTGTAGAGGTAGGTGAAAAAGTTGAAGTAAATTTTTAATATCTTTTAATTCATCAATCCACTCTAATTTAAAATTTTTTGGGTGAGAAGTTAAAAAACTGATTCTTTCAAAGGGAATCTTTGAAACTTCTTTTAAAATTTTTAAAAATCCATCTTCTAAACCAAGATCTTTTCCATAATCATTTACATTTTGACCAATTAAAACTATTTCTCTTGCACCTTCTTTATAAATTTCTTCTGCTTCTCTTAAAATTAAATCAAAGGGTTTGCTTTTCTCAAAACCTCTTGCAAAAGGAACAATACAGTATGAACAAAAGTGATTGCAACCAAAAATTATAGGAAGATATCTTGAAATAAGAGGCACTCCTTTTTTAATAACTTCTCCTTCAATTTCTTTTGCTAATGTGAAAAGTTCTTCTTCTTTATCATAAAGACCTACAATATATGGTTTAAATTTCTTTTCTATTTCATCTTTATTAATTTCACCAAGACAACCTATAACAATAAGTTTTGCTTCTTTTTTCTTAATTTTATTAACTTTTCCAATATATGAATAGATTTTATGTTTTACCTTTTCCCTAACTGCACATGTATTAACAATAATATAATCAGCATTTTTAACATCACTCTCTAATCCTTTTGATGACAAAAGGGAAGATAAATAGAGTGATGTATACTCATTCATCTGACAACCAAAAGTTTTTATGTGAAATTTTATCACTCTTCTCTTTTAAGATATTTGTCTATAAGGGCTTTTGCATCCTCTTTTGTTTTTATTTTTTCAAGAATTTGATGAGCCTTAAGATACATTAAAAGATCTCCAACAAAAGGAGATGGAGTTAGTCCATACTCTTTTACAATCTCATTACCAGAAATTACAAGAGATTTAAATCTATTTTTTACAAACAGACCAACAAAATCAAGAACCTCTTTTCTTGGGAATTTCTTCGAGCCCTTATAATAAAAAGTCAAAAGCATATACGCTTCAATTGTTTCTTTTTTGTATGTCCTGAAGAATGTTCCAATAAAATCAACTGATAAAATATCTTGTCCTTCATCAAAACTATTTTTCAGATATTTAAAAGCAAAAATTACATTTTGAACTTTTGTGCAAGTTCTTAAAGAAGCATTGAATTTTTTTCTAACAAAAAGAGCGGGGGTTTCTTCTCCAAAACAAAGAAGAGCTAGTTTAAATGTTTGAATATGAAAAACTTCTTTTCCAACAGGTTCATTCCAGAAATTTACATAAACTTCTCTTACTTCTTCTTGCTTGAAATATTTATCAGGATTTTTAATTGAATCATCAAGATTTGTTAAAGCCATATCAACAAATTCAAAATTTATATTTGGAAATATCTCTTTCAGAACACCACTTTCATTAAGATCATAAAGAATTTGATTATCCATCATTAAAATTCTAAAGAACTCTTCTCTCATTCTTTCAGGAGAAACTTTATCTAATAGAGATTTATTTAACTGAAGGTTTTTTAATGTATCTTTTTCAATTTCAAAACCTAAAGTATGTTTAAATCTAAACGCTCTTAAAACTCTTATTGGATCTTCTTCAAAAATTCCCTGATGTGTCTGTCTTATTATTTTACTTTCAAGATCTTTTAAACCATTAAAGTAGTCTATAAAGAAATCTTCTTCATCTTTAAATATTTTTGTAAGGTTTACTGCCATTGAGTTTATTGTAAAATCTCTTCTCTCTAACTCCTCTTTAAAATTTTCCTCATTTATAAAAGAAACATCTATCCTTCTCCCTTCCCTCATTATCATAACTCTTGCATATATTTCTCTTTTTCTCAAATAAAACACACTTGCATTTAAAAAATGTGCAAGAGCCTTTACTGTACTTGTTGGAGCATCTACAATTATATCTATATCACTGCTCTCTTTACCGAGCAGTAAATCTCTAATGTAGCCTCCAACAAGATAAACAGTTGTATTGTTTAAAGAAAAAAATAAATTTACGGATCTAAGAAGTTCATCCTCTTTGATCCTTTTTTTAAGTTCCTGAAGTTTTTTCTCCATGTGTTACCCCCTCTTTTCTAAGGTTTAAGTTATATCTTTTTATCATTAAAGTTTTACCATTTTTTTCATTAATTTCAAGTAATACAGAATTTAATCTAAGGTCATCTTTTGCAACCTCAAATCTTGTTGGAAGTTTAGTTATAAAATGTTGAATTGCTAATTCTTTCTTTATTCCAATAACAGAATCAAAACTTCCAGTCATACCAACATCTGTTATGTAAGAGGTTCCAGTAGGTAATATCTCTTCATCGGAGGTTTGAACATGTGTATGTGTACCAATTAGTGTAGAAATTTTACCAGAAAGAAAATGAAGCATTGCTCTTTTTTCACTTGTAGCCTCTGCATGAAAATCTACTATTTTAATTATTATATCACTATATTTTTTTAATTCATCATCAATTTTTCTAAAAGGACAATCAATAGGCTCCATAAATGTTCTTCCTTGAATGTTTATTATTAAAACTTTATTTCCATTAACATCTAAAATTGTACTTCCTTTTCCTGGTGTGCCATCTGGATAATTAAGAGGTCTTAAAATAAGATTAGGATATTTTTCAAAAACCTTTTTATATTCTTTATTATCCCATATATGATTTCCACTTGTTGCAACATTTACTCCAAAACTCAAAATCTCTTCAAACTTTTCTAAAGTTATACCAAAACCACCTGAAAGATTTTCAACATTTGCAATAGTTAAATCTATTTTTTCTTCTATTATAATTTTTTGGAGGGTCTCTCTTAAGACCCTCCTTCCTGATTCACCAACTATATCACCTATAAAAAGTATTCTCATTTTGCATATCCGAGTGCTTTACTTTCTCTTACAACTAAAACTTTAATCTGTCCTGGATAAACAACTTCATTTTCAATTTTTTTTGCAATATCATATGCAAGTTTTGGCAAAAGAGAATCATCAATAGAATCTGGTTTTACAAAAACTCTAACTTCTCTTCCTGCTTGAAGTGCATATGCTTTTTCAACTCCTTCAAATGAAGTTGCTATTCTTTCTAATTCTTCAATTCTTTTTATGTATTGTTCAATTGATTCATTTCTTACACCTGGACGAGATGCTGAAATTGCATCTGCTGCCTGAATTATAAAATCAAGTGGCTTTTCAAGTGGAACATCATAGTGATGTGCTTGAATTGCATGAATTATCTCTTCATCTTCACCATACTTTCTTAAAAGTTCTGCTCCAATTTGAGCATGAGGTCCTTCAACCTCTTTATCAAGCGCTTTACCTATATCATGTAAAAGACCTGCTCTTTTTGCTTTTTGAATATCCATCTGAAGTTCACCAGCTATAATCCCTGCAAGATAAGCAACTTCAAGAGAGTGTTTTAAAACATTTTGACCAAAACTTGTTCTAAATTTTAATTTTCCTATAAGTTTTACAAGATCTTTATTCATATCAACTATGTTTAATTCTAAAAGTGCTTTTTCTCCCTCTTCCATAATTTTCTCTTCCATCTCTTGTCTTGCTTTCTCATACAACTCTTCAATTCTTGAAGGGTGAATTCTTCCATCAAGTATTAATTTTTCTAAGGTTAACCTTGCTATTTCTCTTCTAATTGGGTCAAAAGAAGATATTACAACCGCCTCTGGTGTATCATCAATAATAAGTTCTGTTTCAGTTAATGACTCAAATGTCCTTATATTTCTTCCTTCTCTTCCTATAATCCTTCCTTTTATTTCATCATTTGGAAGTGGTACAACAGTTATTGTAGATTCTGCAACAAAATCAACTGCAGTTCTCTGAATTGCTGTTGAAATTATCTCTTGTGCTTTCATTTTTTCAATTTCTTTTAATTTATCTTCATATTCTTTTATTTTCTTACTTAAATCTAAACTTAACTCTTTTTCCAATTTTTCCATAAGCTCTTTTTTTGCTTCTTCTTCAGTTAAATTTGCAATACGAAGAAGTTCTTGTTTATGTTTTTCATATTGTCTCGCAAGTGCTTCTCTCATTTTTCTTATCTCTTCCTCTTTTTGGACAATTGTTTTTTCTCTTCTATCAATTGATTCAAGTTTCTTTTCAAGCATTTCCTCTCTTTGTATAAGTTTTGCTTCAAGTTTCTGAATCTCTTGTTTTCTTAATTTAAGATCCTTTTCTGTCTCATTTCTTATTCTTACTGCTTCTTCTCTTGCCTTTGATATTATCTCTTTTGATCTTGATTCTGCTTCTTGAACAGCCATCTCTTTAATTCTTTGCGCCTCTTTTTCTGCACCACCAATTTTACTTTCTGCAACAAATCTTCTTATATAAAAACCAACTAACCCTCCTAAGAGAAAAACAACTATTATTAAAATTTCATATGCTATCAATGATAAATTCATATCTAATCCTCCTTTTCTTTAAGAACTTCTAAAATTAAAGATTCTTTGAAACCTTTGTTTATTAGGTATCTGACCTTTTTTTCAAACTCGGCCTTTCTTTTTGAAAATTTTTTAATGTTTTCTTTTTCGAGTTTATGATCTAAATATTTTTTTATTCCATCTTTTACAAAATTTTTATCTAAACCCAACTCTATTAAATATTTATATATTTTTAATTCTCCCCAACCTCTTCTCTGTAAATAATTAATTTTTCTCTCAATAAGAGAAAAATCATCTATGATATTTTTTTGAATAAGATATTCAATTACCTCATCAATTTCTTCTTTTTTATATCCATTCTTAATTAATTTCATCTTTAACTCTATTTTAAAATAATCTCTATTCCCTAAAAGTTTAAGGGAATAGTTTAATAAATCTATATTCAATTTTATTTATTTTCTTTAACTTCTTCTTTCTCAGGAAAAACTTTTTTTCTTACCTCTTTTTCTATCTCTTTTAATAGGTCTGGATTTTTTTCAAAAAATTCTAAAACATTCTTTCTTCCCTGAGATATTCTTTCTCCTTTATATGAATACCAAGTTCCACTCTTTTCAATTATTCCAAGTTCAACTGCAGCGTCAAAAATACATCCAGATTTCAAAACTCCTTTTCCATATATTATATCAAAAAATGCCTCTTTATAAGGTGGAGCAATTTTATTTTTAACAACTTTTGCTTTAACTGAAGTTCCGATTATAGTCTCACCTTCTTTTATAGAGTCTCCTTTTCTTATTTCAATTCTTATAGTTGAATAAAATTTTAGTGCTCTTCCACCTGGAGTTACTTCAGGATTACCAAACATAACTCCAAGTTTTTCTCTAACTTGGTTTACAAATATTGCAACAGTTTTTGATTTTGATATTGCAGTGTTTAATCTTCTTAAAGTTTGTGACATAAGTCTTGCTTGAAGTGCCATAAATTGGTCACCAATCTCTCCTTCAAGTTCAGTTTTTGGAACAAGAGCTGCAACTGAATCAATAACAAGAATATCTATTGCGCCACTTCTTGCTAATGTTTCAGCAATCTCTAAAGCTTGTTCAGCATAATCAGGTTGAGAAATATATAATTTTGCTAAATCAACACCAATTGCCTCAGCATAAGAGGGGTCAAGAGCGTGTTCTGCATCAATATAAACTGCATAACCACCTTGCCTTTGAACTTCAGCAACTGCCTCAAGCGCAACAGTAGATTTACCACTTCCTTCTTGTCCAAAAATTTCAATAATTCTTCCTCTTGGATATCCTCCAGCGCCAAGTGCAATATCAAGTGTTAATATTCCTGAAGATATAACTTCAGTATCAAGGAGCTCCCTTTTTTCTCCGAGTTTCATTATGGAGCCCTTGCCAAATCTTTTTTCTATATCAGAAATTGTTATATTTAGCATCTTCTCTTTTTCATCAGCCATTATATAAAACCTCCTATAATTCTTTTCTCATTTTCTTTTCATTTTACCAGATTTTAAAAAAATAAAAAGATAGAGGATTTTAAAAAAAATTAAATTTTGTTATAATGATAAAAACTTAAAATAGAAATTTATTTTGGAGGTTTTTAATGAGAAAAAAAATAAAATTACTTATTTTAGTAATTTTAATTCAAATCATAATTTTTGGTTCCCCAATAATTTTAAATTATAAACCAGTTTTTGCTTCTGATTTTGGAATTTCAATATCACCTTCAGTCTCATTAACTGCAAGAGTTAACACAAATGCAATTTTTAGATTTAGAATAACAAACAATTGTCAAAATAGTAATATTTATAATGTATTTCTTCAAAGCAGTCTACCACAAGGATGGAGCGTAGGTTTCTACAATGATCAAAACGGAACAAGCCCACTTATTGATACTAACAGTGATGGAATACCAGATACAGGAACAGTTAACAGTGGAGTTATCAAAGATTTTTATGTTTTAATTAAACCTTCAAGTGCAATTTGTAACAATGTAACACAAAATTTTACTATTAGAGTTCAAGGAACAACTTCTAATTGTGAAAATCCTTCAACAAATTATATAGATTCAATTCTTTCTGTAACCTCAATTAATGGTGGAAATTTAGTAATATCTAAAGAGGCAAATCCAAAAGAGGGTAAAGTTGGTGACACAATTACATGGACAATAAAAATTAAAAATATAGGACAAGACCCAATAGGAAATGTTAATGTAGTTGATACAATTGGTTCTGGAATATCAAATCCAGGAAATTTTAACTTCAATCCAAATCCTTCATCTGGATCTTTTCCAAATTGGGTATATAATGAAATTCCAGCAGGAGCTGAATATACTGTTTCTTTTACAACAGTTATATCTGGTTGCTCTAATGCACATAATGAAATTGATGTATGGTGGGGTTTAAATTCAAATAATAAATGTCAAACACAACATGCTCTTCAATCTGTTAAAATAATTCCAACAGTGCCTAATATTCAATATACACCACCTAACATTGTAGTACCATATTGTGGTTCAACAAATGTTTCAATACCAATAACAAATAATGGAGATGGAGTTGCAAAAAGCTTCAAATTAAAAGTTGAAACTATACCTTCTGGTTATCAAATTTCAAATTTAGGAACTGGTTGGAGTTATAACTCACAAACTAAAGAGTTTGTTTACTCTGGAGGAAACCCACCTGGAACAATTAATCCAAACCAAACGGTTAATCTTACTTTTACAGTGTCTATGCCATATGGAGCATGTTCTCTTCCATCAACAACTTTAAAATTTTTCTCAGAGTACCTTGATCCATGTGACAATCTTTTCATAAATCCATCTCAACTTGGTTCAATTTCAGTTTCTGGAACTGGTGCTTATTTTACTATAAATAAAACAGGTCCAGATCCAGTAGATACAGGTGATATTAATAAAACATATACAATATCAGTAACTTACAATAAAGGAAATTGCACCAACGATTCAGTTGTAATAGATATAATTGATACTTTATCATCTCCATTTGTTCCACAAAGTGCATCAGATGGAGGCCAAATAAATGGACAACAAGTGAAATGGGATAATATAACCTTGCAAAATGGTGTTACTAAAAATTTAATTATAACATTTAATGTTTCAAATGACCCATGTTTTGCAGGTAACGAATATGCAAATACAGTTCAACTAACTGGTCCCAATGGAGAAACTCTCCAAGATTGTTGTGGATGTACAATACAAAATGTTAGTGCTTCTTTTTCTACATATATCAACAATCCTGCACTTGCTATAGTTGATTCAAGGAAATATGTTAATCCATCATCAATAGAAATTGATTGTTCTACTGATACTGGACAATACACAAACCCATCTCAAAATCCTGACTCTCATAATGATAGAAGATATACTGTTGAATTTGATTTTAATACTGGAACGAATGCACCATCAACATGGAATGGTATTATTTTTAGAGATCAACTTAATAACAATCAATATACAAATTCTCAAATTGCAAATATTGAAGTTTATGTGGATTGTGGCTCTGGGTATCAATTAGTTTCTGGTTGGAGTGTTAATTCATATATTCCACTTGAAATAAATTTAAGTGGTCTAAATGCATGCTCTCCTAACACTGGTGCAAAATTAAGAATTTTGTTCACCGCAAGAGCAACTCAAACTAACGATTCAAATAATACATTAGTTTTTGAAGACTATATAGATTGGTCAACTCTTGAAATTCCAGGTTTCCCAAGAGGGTGTGCAACTGACCCAAAATATTATGAAGGAGTTAGAGTAAGAGATTTTAGAGCAAATTTAACTTTATCAACAAATTTACCATCAATTGTAGAAAAGTGTAATATTTACAATTTAACTATTAATTTTACAAGAGAAAATGCAAATGTTGATCATACAGATTTAACTTTATCTTTAAATGGTTTCACATATATTCCAAACTCAACAACATTTAGTAATGGAGGTTCATGGTGTTCTGGAACAAAAGGAGAGCCAACAATTAATGGTAATACATTAACTTGGAGTTGGCAACAGATTAATGAAATTTATTCAAATGGCTCAATCACTATTCAAATTAAAAAAGATTGTTCAAATAATGCATCAGTTTTTGTAAGTTCAAATTATCTTGACAATTGTGGAAAAATTCACACCACCTCAACTTCTTCATCATCTATTTTAATTAAATCTGCAAAACTTTATACAAAAATTACACCACAACTTAATTTTGCTTATACAAATATTGTTGACTGGAAAGTTTTTGTATCAAATGGTGGAGATGGAGTTGCAAGAGAAATAACTATAATAACAGAACTAGGAAGTGATCTTTCATTTAACAGTAGTGGTG